>JANNYL010000317.1:0-5396 GCA_031410075.1 Flavobacteriales bacterium | reverse complement strand
CGGCGAATTCAACGTCGTAACGCCACGCACCGGCTTGGGTTTTGGCCAGCGCGTCCTTGTTCTGGCCGTGCAGGCTCATGGTGTTGAAGTGCTTGTACAGGGCAGCGTTGTCGAAGGGCGAGGGCATATTCAGTGCGAGCGCGCCACCTTCCGCAGTGGTCAAATTCTTCACCGCGTGAAAGCTGAACCCGGTGATGTCCGCTTGTGTACCGAGCTTCTTTCCACCGATCGATGCACCGAACGAATGCGCTGCATCACTCAAGACCAAGGGCCGGCCCAATTTCCCCTGCATCGGCGAGCGCGCTTCGAACCTCCCTGAGGCCTCTTTGGCCAAGCGCATGCACATTGACATATCCGCTGGAAGACCACCGATATCTACCGGCATGAAGCATTTCGTTCTCGGCGTGATCGCTTTGGCAAGCAGAGCAGGGTCGATCGTGAAATCGTCCAGCACATCCACCATAACCGGCGTGGCACCGCAATGCACTATGATGTTCGCGGTGGCGCAATACGTATACGCCGGCACGATCACTTCATCACCCGGCCCGATGCCGAACCAGCGCAGCACAAGTTCGCAGGCATTCGTCCAACTGTTCAACGCGATCACGTTCGGCACGCCGCAATAGTCCGCCAACCTGCGTTCGAATTCCTTGGTACGCGGTCCGGTGGTGATCCACCCACTGCGAAGCGCAGCCGTTACCTCAGCGATCGTGCGCTCATCAATACGTGGTGGGGAGAAGGGGATCATGGATGGCGAAGTTCGGGGGCATCGTCCTTCCAAAGCAGGAGAACCGAGAAGAGCGAAAAGAACACGGCACCGGCTTGCACTTCGAGCATGCTTTCGACCAACCAGTTCATCGCGTTCAACAGCAGGAACAGGATGAGTAATGGATCGCGTGCTCGTTCCGCAAAGAGGGGAACGACAAAGATCCCCAATACCAGTAGAACGCCCAGCAAGCCCAAGCAAGCCGCCGTCTGCAGGTATTGTTCGTGCGCATTCAATCGCTTCTCCGCAGCCCCAGTGTATCCATTCGCTTCGTACGCCTTCACCAGTTCATCCTTGATATCGCCGGTGCCGGTGCCTTTGATCGGATCACGAAGGAAGAGTTCCCATGCCGTACCCCACGTGAGCCATCTCACCTCGCTGCTGGTAACCGTGCTGGCGTCGTGCGTTTCATCCGTGGCCGCGCGGAGCATCTCCCCTACCCGGTCACGTGCATATGGGGATGCGGTCACTAATAACGCTACACCAAGGACGGAGAATGCGGCCATTCCCAACAACACGTTCCGCATGGCGTTATCGCGCCACTTCAGAACAGTTAGCGCGACCATCAGGAGAACCAGAAGCATCCAGCCGATCTTGCTGGCACTGAGCACCACGCCGAAGCACAGCACGGCCAACACCACGACAGACAAAACGTTCGGCAACCAGCGGTGGATCGGCAACAGGCACCACGCTGAGATCGCCAGCGACAAGTAAAGGGCGAAGTAGCTTGGATGCAATGCCAGCGACCAGTACGAACTGAAGACCTCCTGCATAGGTGAGAGCGCGCTGCCCATACCGATGCGCACAATTGCCGCGACTGTGCAGGCGACCACCATCAAAGCACTCGATATAGTGAACACGAAGAGCAACACGTCACGACCACGCCACTTCGATCGGTCCATGAAGAAGGCAAGTAGCGGCAATGCGAGCAAGGGTAATTTGATCTGCAGATCGAACAGGCCGAAACCCGTGTTGATGCTCCACGCCATGCCGAGCACATGCAGCAGAAAGAGCGCGGCCATCCACGGGAACGGTGTACGCCATAACCTGCTCATACGTTGGTAGCGAAAGTCGTTGCGCACCGCGAGCAGCAGAAGCGCCGCATACGCAACGAGCACCGAAACGGAAGGTGCGATAGGCAACAGGCTTACCGACACGATGAGCAGGAACGCGGCCGGCACACCGAACACCAGTTTGAATGCGCGTAATTGATCCTGTAAGCCGTTGTTCATGACTTCAGCTGCCGTTGCGGAAATAGTGCGTTCAGTTCGTTCCACAGGCGCGTACTTATCACTGCGCGGTCGAAGTTCGCTTTCGCATAGCGCAACCCATTGTTCCCATGCACGGCGAGCAGCGATCGATCATCAAGGTAGCGACGAACCTGCCGTGCGAGGTCTTCGGCATCTTCCGGGGCGAAGGCCAAACCCGCTTGCCCGTCTTCGATGAACAACTGCTTCGCCTCCCCTTCCACGCCAAGCAACACCGGTTTCGAAAGCGCCAACGCCTCGAAGATCTTGCTGGGGATGGCGCCTTTGAACAAGTCGTTCTTCTTCAAAGGAACCACCACTCCATCAACACTGCGCAGTAGGCCGATGAGTTCTTTGCGTGGCATCTTGTCGATGAAGAAGACGTTTGTCAGCTTCCATTCGAGTGCAACCGCCTTCAACCTTTCAAGCTCGGGGCCCGCACCGATCAACAGGAAGCCCGCATTCGCATCTGATAAAAGCGAAGCCGCGCGTAAGATCACATCCAACCCTTGCGCATGCCCGATGATGCCTGCATAGGCAAACGTCAAGCATCCCGATCCGATGCCCACTTTCTCCAAGGGCGAACGGTCAGCCGGTCCGCGCATGAATTCTTCCATCGCCGAAAAGTCCACGCCGTTCGGGATCCAGACCACGCGCTTGTCAGGGCACCGCTTGTGGATGTCGGCCACGATCCCTTGCGTCTGCCCAGTGATCAGCGCAGCCATTCGATAGCATCGCATTTCCAACCAAGTGCTCAACCTGATCATTAGTGGGTTCTTGACAAGTCCCAGCTGAACGGCGCTCTCTGGCCACAGGTCGCTCACATTGAAAACCAGTTTCGCTCCTTTCGCCCGTGCGAGCCACATAGCCGTGATGCCAAGGAACAATGGTGGCGATTCCACGAAAAGCACATCGCTCTTCTTTAAATTGAAGAGCCCGACAACGAGCGACGAGAGAACGAACGAGAAGTAGTTCATCAACCGGGCGATGATGCCGCGGCCTTTGGAAACGAAGATCCACGATCGGATCACCCGCAGGCCTTCGCGTTCCTCTGCAACTTTCCAGCGGCCCCGGTAGCCGTCATGCACCCGCATCTCCGGGTAGTTAGGCATGGCGGTAAGCACCGTTATCTCCGCGCCGTGTGCGCTCAACGCCTGGGCTGTAGCGAACAAGCGGTTCTGCGGAGCTCCCACCTCGGGCGGGAAATACTGGGTGAGAAAAATGATCTTCATCACCCCTTTCGATGTTGTGACAGAGTGTTTCCCAGAACGGTGATCATTCGATCAAGGCAGCGCGACCATTCGTATTCGGCGTGAACAAAGGCAACACCCGCATTGCCCATTCGCTCTCGAATTTCGGGCGAGTTCGCGATCCAAGCGATCTTTTCCGCAGCTGCGACAACATCCTCTTGGGGAACGATGGATCCGGAAACGCCAGCCTGGACCACTTCAGGCAATCCACCTACGTTCGAAACGACGACAGGGATCCCACAAGCTGAGGCTTCCAATACAGCCACGCCGAAGCTTTCCATCCGACTAAGGGCCACGAACAGATCGAGCTTTCGCAGCTCATTCGGAACCTGTGCATGCGGCACGGCGCCCACGAATTGGACGCGATCGGCTAAACCTGCGGCTCGTGAGAGTTGCTCGAGTTGTTCGCGCTCTGGTCCACCACCAACGATCCTCAAGTGAGCTCCGGGAACCGTTCGTACGACAAGGGCAAAGGCCTTGATCAGCAGATCGATCCCGTAGATCGTCGATAGTGTTTTCACCGTTCCTATCTCGATCGTTCCAGTGGACGGAAGAGCCAGCGGAACCCGCGGTTGAAAAACAGTTGTATCGACCCCGAAAGGCACTACGGTTATGTCGCACGAACCAGCCAAAAGAGAACGGGTTCGCTGGGCCATCGCCTTGCTGGTGGAAACAACATGATCCGCATGTCGAATGTTTCTCCGCACCAACCAACGATGCAGTGTGCTTTTCCCAGGAAATTCGTAGACATCACTGCCCCAAACATTCAACACTACCGGCACCGTGTGAACAGCCTGTGCCAGCGTCCCGTAGCCCGTTGCATAATGCGCGTTCAGAAGATCCGGGCGCAACGTGTTGACCAACTTTCGAAGGCGTCCATGGTTGAGGAAATAACCGGCACCGCCGAAGTGCGGAAAAAGGTGAACGGACACGTTCGGAGAAAGGCCTGCTCCAACTGCATGCTGCGAAACGAGATGCGTTTCGATCCCGCGTTCCACAAATGCATTGGCCCAGCGTATGGTGTGGACAGAGTTGGCCGCCGCCAGCAGTATCAGCTTCATGTGCTCACCGTATCGACAGAACGGTGCAAAACCACCGCGCGCAGATGTTCGAGCGTATCCACTGCGTTCGCTCGCTTGTCGCCATCCAGCGGGATCACCCTCGCCTCGGTCGTGCGCCACCACAAGTGTTCCCGCACATTTTCATCGGTACAGATGATCCCTGCCGCAAAAAAGGCCGCGATCTGCGAGAACAATCCGCCAACGAAAGGTCGCGCCAAGCCACGCACTTGGCTCCTGTCCAGGTCATCTCCCATGAAAGTCACCACCACTGGCAGGGGACTGCTGAAAATGGTCCACAATGCGGCCACCGAGCCGAAATGCACATGAACAACGTCGGGGCGTGCGGTGCGGATCACCTTTTTAAAACGTTGCCGTGATCGCACCAGTCGAAAGGCCGAACTCCGATCCTCCAAATGGAAAAGCGTGACCACACAACCCTGCTCGGAGAATGCTCTTGCCTGCTCCTTGCTATCGCTGTACATAACACCCTCTTCCATATCCGGGATCACCACCAGAATATTCAACGATCCTGCTCCACGCCCTGCTAATCGCGCCAATTCACTGCCCACGTACCGCACATCCCGGAACGTGGCCCAACCCAAGAAGCTCAGGGCGACAATAAGAACGACCCCCATGGTGTACCATGGCGTGGCGATGAACAAGTGAACAGCGCTTCCCAGGAGGAGCAATCCCATGGCCACAACGAGGTTCATACCATTGCGTGGAGTATGGTAATATGCGTCCAGAACGCTTCGCATACCGTTGAAGAAGGCAAAGGGCAAGGCCGCTAAAAAAACCAAGCGACTCGTTGCCACAAAGCTCTCCCCGCTCGGCCCCAGGTAGATCCGTAAAAAAGGAGAGGCCAACAATTCGAATCCTAACATCAGCGCGAGGGATGCCACGAAGATCACGATGGTCATCCATGAGATCCGTGCAGCCAATCCTGCATAATTGCCCGAGGATAGTTGGGCCGATGCCGCAGGTAACAGCAACAACGCCACCGGACTGAAAACGGCCGCAGCCAAATTCAACAACGTGCAGGCGAACGCGTATTCCGCTCCTAGTTCCCGAT
>JANNYL010000316.1:0-1604 GCA_031410075.1 Flavobacteriales bacterium | reverse complement strand
GATTTGATCCGCCAATGCGGGTACTGTGCCTGCCACCGGGGCAGCAGCCGTAACCGATACGCGGATATAGTCGAAATCAATAGTCGCATCCCAATCGCCATTGCCCTTCCAGTCGAAACTCAGCAGAATGGCTGATTCGCCAGCGGGCACGTTGATAGGCACATACAAGTGACTGACTTGGCCGATATTGTTTGTGTAGTTGTTGGTTACACCCAAGTCATTCGAAATGTAACCACTCTTGGTTCCACCATTCGCCGTAGCCGTGCTGATGAACCAAGCGTTGGTCGCACCATTAGCGGTAAGGAAGGCGGTGGCCCCTTCGAAGTTCTCGTTCACCAGGGTCGTTTGTGCCTGCGCCGTCCCGAACAGCGCGAGCGCTGCCCCGAAGAGGCCTGCTTTTAGCCAAGCCCACGTTCGCCGTGGATTTGGGGTCGATGAGTTTCGACAATTCATGACTTTGGGTTTTGGTTTTGGGTTTAGTTGAAGGGTCGGGAACAAGAACGACCTACCGGGTAGGGCAGGTCGCGTTTTGGATTTTCGTGTTGGTAGCAAGACAACAAGCCGCATTCGGTAGCCACGTAGAACACGCGGCAGTAGTGGTGGTGCGAGCGAGTACGATAAAAAGCATCGAACGGTCTTGTGGGTCTTTTGGTCGGGTCGCGAGGGAGCTATGGCGATCCGTTTGGCAAGCTTACGAGGTTGCACAAGACGAAACAAGGATTATTAGCAATTTGGTTGATAACTTCTGGAGGCAACCCATACCAAGGTTTTACGTACCGCGAAAAAGCGCGCTGGTGCTGGGATGTGATCACAGGCGCTTCCGCCGTCTTCTGCTGAACCGTATCCTTACTACTACACTGCTACCCTGCGGCGGCAGCGTGTGCCCGCGCTCGCTTCAGTCGCGTGCAGAAGCCGCACACCACCAGCATCAGCGCCATTTGGTCCGCAGCGATACCGGCGCTTTTCACTTCCACTTCAAAGTCGGTGGTGAAGCTGGACCAGCGGAACACTTGTCGCACTTCCAGCAATGGCATGTTCTTGTCCAATCGCAATTGGTAACGGCTCCACCACGGGCCGGCATTGGCGAATTCCAATTCCACCGGTGCACGGTCAGCAGCGCTCAAGGCGATCTTCAAGTTGCCCCAAGTGCCCGTGCCGATGGTGTCAACGGGAATGTCGTTCATTTCGATGCGGTAGCGTGAGCGCCAAAAGCCTTCGCCCACGATCCGAACTCCAGACCCTTCGCATGTGCCTTCCATATTCTGTGAGAAGACGCTGGGCTGGCGGATCTGTGCCAGTGTTTGGCCTTCGGCAGTTGCAACCTCGAACCCACGCGGGCGTTTGGTAGTCCTTATAGTATAGTGGCTCATGGCGTCGCGGTATCGTGTACGAAGTTGTAGCGGCACAACGTGCGCCGTGAATGATATGGATGAGCGGATAGGCGAGCGGGCCGATGGTGGAATTGTGGATGCGTGAGTTCTGTCATTCCGGGCCCGACCCGGAATCCCGGTTTGATCAGCGAACAGGCCTCTTTCATAATCCACTGGTGTGTGGGGAACATTCAGGAGACAGCGCCCTGATGAGACTCCGGCTCAAGGCCGGAG
>JANNYL010000315.1:0-3697 GCA_031410075.1 Flavobacteriales bacterium | reverse complement strand
GGCGAACACGATGGCCTTGGCGCTTCCGTTGTTCAGTACCATGGTGCTCTGGAATTTGGCCGCATCGTAGGCGGTGGCATCGGCGAGGCGGGCCGCAGGGTCTTGGGCGCTGGTGTTCATGGCGATCAGTATGGTTAAGCTCAGGAGTACGTTCTTCATGACAGCGGATCTTTTGTGCGTAGGAAGTAAAGGCCCAACAGTACCACGGCAAGTACGATCAGCGCAGCCCCGAGGAGCACGAAGATGGGCGGCACATGCAGGTAGATCTCCAGCAGGATGCCCACCGGCATCAGCATTCCAAGGAGCGCCAGCCACGCGATGGTGCGATGCTGCCTGGCGGGCATGGAACTGCGCATAAGCAGGAAGCCGATCACGATGTTCAGGAACGCGAAGAGGTTGCCATGCACATGCGCCAGCCGCGATTCGAAATGCGGACCGGTGCCATCGCCCGCGATCCACGCTTCCTTTTCCGGTGAAAAGTCGCGCAGGTAGATCAGCAGAAACCCATAGACCATGAACAAGCCCATGAAGAGGAAACCGAACGCGATGTTGTGCCTGCCGTTCATGTGCGTGTGAATTAAGGATACGAAGGTCCGCTGACGCATCGGTGAGGTGGGTGACGATCGTCACGGAATGCGGCTTTGGGTGTCCGGACATTTGCATCAGAGGAACCAACAAGGGTGCGATTCCGTGTCACACCCGGGATGACACCGCCCGAACAACCAAGACCCCATGACCATCAAACAGATCTATACCGGGTGCATCGCCCATGCGGCGTATTACCTGGAGAGCAACGGTGAAGCAGCCATCTTCGATCCGCTGCGCGAAGTACAACCGTACATCGATCGCGCCACGGCGGACAAGGCGAAGATCAAATACGTATTCGAGACGCACTTCCACGCCGACTTCGTAAGCGGGCACTTGGACCTCGCCGCGAAGACCGGAGCGCGGATCGTGTACGGTCCCACAGCGAAGCCCGGTTTCGAAGCGCATGTGGCCACGGACGGCGAAGTGTTCACCATCGGCAAGGCCAAGGTGAAAGCGATCCACACGCCGGGACATACGATGGAGAGCACCACCTACCTGGTGATCGATGAGAACGGCAAGGAGCACGGCATCATCACGGGTGATACGCTCTTCATCGGCGATGTCGGCCGTCCGGATCTCGCGCAACACGTGATCGCGAACCTCACCGAGGACAAGCTCGCTGGCCACTTGTTCGATTCGCTCCGCAACAAGATCATGCCCTTGAGCGATGACCTGATCGTTTACCCGAAACATGGCGCCGGTAGTGCCTGCGGCAAGAACATGAGCAAGGAAACAACTGACACACTCGGCCACCAGAAGCAGGTGAATTATGCGCTGGATCCGAAGCTCACCAAGGAGGAGTTCAAGAAGGCACTGCTTACCGGACTGGTGCCGCCTCCCGGCTATTTCCCGAAGAACGTGCTGATGAACATCCAGGGCTACGAATCTCTCGACACCGTGATGGAGCGTGGCAAGCGTGCGTTGAGCGTGAACGACTTCGAGGTCGTAGCCAATGAAGAGCGTCCGCTGGTGCTGGACACACGCCCATCTGGTGTGTTCGCGAAAGGCTTCATTCCGAACAGTGTGAACATTGGATTGGACAGCAACTTCGCCATGTGGGTTGGCGAACTTGTTCCCGACATCAAGCAAACGATCCTACTCGTGACGGAGCCGGGCAAGGAGGAGGAGACCATCATCCGCTTGAGCCGTGTGGGATACGATCAGGCGATCGGTTACCTCCATGGTGGTTTTCCAGCATGGAAAGCCGCCGGCAAGGAAGTGGACACGGTGAAGCGGATCACCGCGGCGGAATTCGCGCAGCGCTATCCTGAGAAGCCGACCGTATTCGATGTGCGCAAGAAGAGCGAGTTCGAGAGCGAACACGTCATGGGCGCGATCAATGTTCCGCTGAACACGATCAGCCAGCACCTCGCGGAGTTCCCGAAGGACAAACCCTTCGTCCTGCACTGCGCCGGAGGCTATCGCAGCATGATCGCCGCTTCGATCCTGAAGCAGCGCGGCTGGGAGAACTTCGTGGATGTGGAGAACGGCTTCAGCGGGATCAAGCAGACCAGCGTGCCGTGCACTGCCTACGTGTGCCCGACAACGCTGCTCTGACCATCAGAGAGGTCGAAGGCGAAGCCGCGACCATCCCGGTGAACGATCCGGGAAGGTCGGGGCTTCGTGCGTGGGTCGGCTCCGGAGGGTTTAGCGCTCGATCGGCTTTCCGGCCGCTGTCCACGAGGCTATACCGCCTGCGAGGTCCACAACATCATGGAATCCCTGGTCCATCAGGTACTGGCGCGCGGCCGCGCTCCTTCGGCCTGATGCACAATAGAGAAGCACCGGCGTTGACATGTCGAGTTCTGTGGCGTGTTCCTCCAGTTGCCCGTTGGTCTGATCCAAGTTCCGCGAACCTGCGATATGACCATCCGCATATTCAGCGGCGGTGCGCACATCCACCAACTGTGCGTCGCTTTCCGCGAGGCGGATGGCAAACGCGGAAGCATCCAGGCTGTTGGTGCCTTGCTCGGGCATGGTGCATGCCATCAGCAGGAGCGGCAGTGCGAATAGCCGGACAGGAGCGAGGAGGTGGAGCATGATCGATCGGGTCGTTAACGGCAAGAACCGCGCGATTGGCGCGGCTCTCGTGCATGGATGCTTAGATGGAATTGTTCAAGCTGGTCCACGGCCCACCGTTGTACACCTCGAAGCCGTGACGCTTCAATTCATCGGCTGCCATTCCACTCCGTGCCCCGCTCCGGCAGCAGGTGATCACCGGCTTGCTCTGGTCGAGCTTCTTCAACTGGTCTTTGATGCGGTCCAATGGGATGTTGATCGATCCCTTCACATGGCCGCTGCGGAACTCGTCCGCCGTGCGCACGTCAACGATGGTAGCTCCTTCCTTGATCTTCTGGCCGAGGTCCACTTTGGGGCCGATGCCGAACAATGTCTTGAACATGGTCTATCGTGTTTTTGCTTTTGCGGTACAAAGGTCCGGCGATCGCTTTGCCCCGTCGGTGATGGACATCACAGAGCGTACCTTCCTCAGAACACGTAGTTGATGATGAGGTCCGCATGCAGCATGTCCACCTTGTTGAACGCTTGTTTCGCGGTGACCGCTTCATCACCGACGGGCAGTTTGGCCAACACGAGTGTTTGCATCGCGAGGCCTTTCCATCCGCCCTTGAACTGGTATTGGGCGTTCACGTCGAACTGCGCGTAGGAGGGCATGGTGTATTTGTTCAGGCGCGCATCGGCGAGCGAGGGCATGCGGTAGGCACCACCATCCACTTGGATGCGCCAGCCGCTCTTCACGTCTTTCCATATGAGGTTCAGCGTTGCGGCATGGACATCACCCGCTCCTTCGTTGCGCTCGCGTGGAAGGAAGGTGAAGAACGGATCGCGGCCCCATTCCCTGGGCATCAGGTAGCGTCCATCCGCGGTGATGCGCGTGTAGTTGAACTGCCACCGGAATTTACCGAGCACATTGCGCAAGCGGCCGCTGAACGCCCAGGAGGCCTCGCCTTGTGGCATGTAGGCCAGACTGTCGCGCGCGCTTGCCCCCGTTGCCATGGGGTCCTGCCGAACGGCCAGTGCCGATGCGCTCCAGCGATCCTCCTTCTCGCCATGGTCCAGTTGGATCAGGAACGAGTTGAAGACGTTCTCC
>JANNYL010000314.1:0-3896 GCA_031410075.1 Flavobacteriales bacterium | reverse complement strand
GTCAGCCCCGCATATGGATGAGCATGAGCCGTGATGGACTGCTACCTCCGCGCTTCGGCCACCTGCACCGAAAGTATCAGACACCTGGATTCAGCACCATCGTCACTGGGTTGGTGGTAGGGATCCCGATCTTCTTCACCGATGAGAGTTTCATCTTGGACTTCACCAGTATCGGAACATTGTTCGCCTTCGTGCTCGTCTGCGGCGGAGTGCTCATGCTGCCCAAGAGAGACAAGGCGCCTGGTCGCTTTCACCTGCCATATATCAACGCCAAGTTCATCGTTCCTTCTATGGCATTGGCTGGGTTGGCCTTGCTGGTTTGGCTTGACCCGAACCATTTCCATCGCATACTGGGTCGCACAGGTTTTGCACCGAATGTTCCGCTGGCAGTCTTCTATGTGCTTTGTGCGGTGGTGGCCTTCTATAGTTTCCAAAAGGAGTGGTCGCTGATCCCTGTTCTAGGCCTGATGAGTTGTTGTTACCTCCTGACCGGAATGGCCGTGAGCAATTGGACCTGGTTCAGCATCTGGCTCATTGTGGGGCTGATCTGCTACTTCGCCTACGGTTACCGAAAGAGCAAGTTGGCTCAAGGATGATCGCAGAAGTGCGGAAAAACTGACCAGGCCAGCCAGTGATCAACTCGAATTACCGAACGACCACTTCGCTCGGGACTTCCCAATAAAACCGAAACCCTTCCATCGCTGCACGTGTGGATCGGTGCTACGAACGATCTTCGCACCCCTCGAATGGCTTTCCTCTTCCCTTCTTTTCTCTGGGCGCTCGCTGCGCTGGCCGTTCCTGTTATCATTCATCTGTTCCAGCTCCGGCGCTTCAAGCGGATCGAGTTCTCCAATGTTCGCTTCCTCCAGGAGGTGAGTCAACGCACGCGTTCCCGAAAACAGGTGAAGCACTGGTTGGTGCTGCTCGCCCGGCTTTTGGCGGTAGCCAGTTTGGTGCTTGCCTTTGCTCAACCTTATTTGCCCAATGCCACGGGAGCTGTGAAAGCCGGACAACGCGCCGTGAGTTTTTTCCTGGACGACAGTTGGAGTATGGACGGCACCAATCCACAAGGTCGATTATTGGACCAAGCGCGTAAGAACGCGCAGGATGCTGTGATGGCGTATAAAGCCACCGACCGTTTCCAGGTGCTAACGAACACCTTCGAAGGTCGCCAGCAAATGCTGATCGGGCGGGATGAAGCACTGGAAGCCGCTGCCAAGGCAGAAGTAGGTCCATTCAGTCGCCCGCTGAGCCAGGTGCTTCAGCGGCAACGCGAAGCACTCTCTCGTGGTGATGCGCCTGTTAAACAAGCATTCCTGTTCACTGACCTGCAGCGTGCTTCGACGGATGTTGAGAATTGGACCAACGACAGTTTGATACCTACGACCATTGTCCCACTGCCACCCATCAATGCCAGCAACTTGGCGATCGATTCAGTGTGGTTCTCCACTCCCGTTCGTCGCTTAGGCCAATATGAATTGCTGAATGTGCGCATCAAGAATTTCGGAACGCAAGCGCTCGACAACGTTCCGCTGAAACTCACCATCGACGGTCGCCAGCGTGCGTTGGCCACCTTTGGTGTTGAAGCACAGGCAACCGTGGATACCGTGCTTCGCTTCACCAATGACGTCACCGGTCAACACTGGGGCGAAGTGAGCCTCACCGATCGCCCGGTGACTTTCGACGATAACTTTTTCATAGCCTACCGCACGGCTGATAAACTGCGCGTTCAACTGGTCAGTGGTGGTGAAGCTGAAAGCGACCAGAGCGTGGAAGCCGTTTTCGTGGGGGATAGCACGCACGCATTCGCGATGCAGCCATACCGCCAAGTGGATCTGGCGTCCTTCGCTCGCACGGATCTGATCGTACTGAACGCCCTGCCCGATGTTCCGAGCGGCACGGCCAGTGCTTTGAAGGAGTTCGTTGCCAATGGCGGCAGTCTTGCGCTGTTCCCCGGAAAAGAACCTGATGCTGCAAGTTGGGGAGCACTGCTCGCGCAGTTCGGTGCGGGTTTCGGTGCCCGGGATACGACCAGTATGAAGGTGGATCGCATCGATCTGCGGCAACCGTTCTACAACGAGGTTTTTACGGCTATGCCGAAGAACGTGGAACTCCCGTTGTCACGCCTGCGCTTCAATATCACCGCGCCTCCGACAGCCGATGCATTGTTGCGATTGCAGAATGGCAACTTGTTCCTCGCGTCAATACCCATCGGGAAAGGCCGAGTGTACACGTGCGCATCACCATTGAACAACGAAGGTGGCAACTTCACGCAGCACGCGCTTTTTGTAACCTCCTTACTGCGCATGGCCGAGCTGAGCCGACCCATGGGTGCTCTCTACCACATTATCGGTGCCGAGGCGAACATCGCACTTGACGGTGTGGACATCTCCGGCGAAGAAGCTCCTCATTTGAAAGGACCAGGCAATGCCGATCTGGTGCCTGAAGTTCGCCGAACCTTGAGTACCAATACCATCGCATTGCACGATGAAGACCTCGCTCCGGGTGCATACGCGCTCACCATGGGCAACGATACCATCGCCAACATCGCGCTCAATTTGCCACGCAGTGAAAGCGACCTGAGCACCTATACACCCGAGCAGCTGCAGAAAAGACTTGCGGAACGCGGCCTTACCAGTTTCAGTGTGATCGATGCGAACGGTGAAAACCTCGCAGTACGTTTGAGCGAACTGGACCAGGGCACGAAGCTGTGGAAGTGGTTCGTGATCGCAGCGCTCCTCTTCTTGGCTTTGGAGATCCTCATCATACGCCTCACCAAATGAACACGCTGCTGCTGAGACAGGTCACGGTGATCGATCCGGGAGGACCGCACCATGACGAAGTGCTGGATGTGTTGATCACCAATGGCCGTATCGAAAAGATCGGCAAGCGGATCCCGAAAAGTGATGCTCCCGAATTGCGGGTCCAAGGGCTTCACCTTTCTCCGGGCTGGGTGGAAACCCGCGCCCACTTCCGCGATCCGGGCGAAGAGTACAAACAAGGTGTGACCAACGGACTGGATGCTGCGGCGGCAGGCGGTTTCACACAAGTGGCGGTCTTGCCCTCGACAGAGCCGGTGATGGACTCACGTTCCGGTGTAGAATATCTGCTGCGGAAAGCACAAGGTCATTCGGTAAGGATCCTGCCGATCGGCGCGCTCACCAAAGGTTTGAAAGGTGATCAGCTCGCTGAGCATTTCGATATGCGACAGGCTGGTGCGGTTGCCTTCTGCGATGATCAGCATCCGGTGCGCAACTCGCGCTTGATGTTGCTGGCCCTTCAATACGCACTGAACTTCGATGGCCGCGTGATCAGCTTCCCGATGGATCCGGATCTGGCAGCCCATGGCCAGATGCACGAAGGCCACATGAACGTGCGCCTCGGCATGCGCGGTATTCCGGCCGTAGCGGAAGCCATGCAACTCTCCCGGGACCTGGCACTGTTGGAGTATACCGGTTCACGCATGCATGTAGCCACGATAAGCACGGCTGAAAGTGTTGAACTGATCCGCCAGGCAAAGGCGAAAAAATTGCGCGTGACAGCGAGTGTAGCTGCACACAACCTCTTGCTCGATGATGGCTGCCTTCGAGGCTTCGACACGCTCTATAAGGTAACGCCCCCATTGCGCGACCTTGAACACATCGAAGCGTTGCGTGAAGGCGTGAAGGATGGCACCATCGATACGATCACCAGCGATCACCGGCCAGAAGACGTCGAACACAAGAGACTGGAATTTCCCCAAGCGGCCGCAGGGATCATCGGTTTGGAAACGGCTTATGCCGTGGCGAACACAGCCATGAAAAGCCGGATCAGTGTGCGCAAATTGGTCGAACGGTTCTGCCAGGGACCACGAGCAGCACTAGGTCTTCCGATCCCGCACATCGCGGAAGGCTCCG
>JANNYL010000313.1:0-3440 GCA_031410075.1 Flavobacteriales bacterium | reverse complement strand
CTCTTGCGAAGCTCCCCGCTTAATACGCGGTAAACCGCCTGCTTGCGCAATTCCGGCGGGTAGCTGTTGTACACTTTGAATTCTTTTGAGAGTCCCATCTTGAAGGGTTGGTTTGTGTCAACCTATTTCAGGACAAGACAGTTGTGTGCAAGGTGCTATCGGAAAGGCCAACATCGTTGGGCCTCGTTTCTGGTGCGCAGGAAATTCGGGAATGATCACCACCTTCGTCTCGCGTTGCGCAAACCCACAGCGCCATGTGCACATGAACGCATGTTCACATGACCATATGACCTTCTCCCATGCGCACCCTCTACCTCACCCGCCACGCGAAGAGTAGTTGGGATGACCCCCGCTCGGACGATTTCAACCGGCCGCTGAACGAGCGCGGGTTGCGCGATGCGCCCTTCATGGCGGAGGTGTTCAAGAAGCGAGGCGAACCGATCGACCGTATCGTGAGCAGCCCTGCCCTGCGAGCGATCAGCACCGCTCGTGTATTCGCGAAGACGATCGCGTACGAGGAGGCACGGATCGTACAAGACAAGAGCATCTACCTGGCTCCACTCGAAATGCTGTTGCGCATTGTGAACCTTCTACCCGATGATGCCCAACGCGTAATGCTCTTCGGCCACAATCCGGGCTTCAGCGAATTGGCGGAATACCTCAGCGATGGCGATGTGGGTGAGATGCCAACCACCGCCACAGTGCGTATCGACTTTGTGATCGATCGGTGGAGCGAAGCGAGCATGGGATTGGGTACACTGGTGTGGTTCGACTACCCGAAGAGGAACGCGGAGTTGAAGTGAGCATCTGGTGTTTCTCACGCGGAGGCGCTGAGACGCGGAGTCGCGGTTAGGCTTTGAATACTATTGACCCTGCGGATCACCCGTGCTCCGGGAAAGTTTCTAGTGGGGACCGTGACACAGTTCATTCTACCACCAATTTCCCGCCCGCCAACCAGCGCTTGCTATCGGCCAAGTGTATGTAGTAGGTGCCGCTGGCAAGACCACTTAAAGCGAGCGCGCCTGTGATCACATTCAAGTTCTCTTGCGCGGGTTGTTGCAACACTAAACGCCCTTGCCCATCCAACAAAAACAAACGCAACGGGCCCGTGGTGGCGAAGCCTTCGGGCAGGGTTAGTGTTACCTGCGTTCGCTCGTTGGCAGGGTTTGGGGTTATGACCAACTTGCCGTTGAACAGATCTGTGTATTCCTCTACACCCACACTGCCGCAGCCCGGTACAAGACAACCGGCGCTATCCAGCTTTAACAACCACAGCTGCGCATACGGAAAGTCGCCGCCATTAGTCTCGCCGGTTAGTACCAAACCGCCATCGCTGGTGCGCTTTACGTCGTAGAAGATCTGGTCGTCGCCGAAACTATTGCTCGGATAATGTGCATAGAAACGTTGCCAAATAGTATTGCCTTCGCTATCCAAGAGGAAGAGCATACCCGCTTGGCCGTGTATCGTGTCGCGCGCCCAGCCTGCAACAATCAAGCTGCCATCGGGGTTCTCGAATCCAGCGTGTAGATAGCATGACCAATCATCATATGACGTTGTATACGGCTCCTGCGTCCATTCCATTACCCCTCCTGATGTGTACTTGACCACAACCGCCTTGCCCGGCGCGACTCCATCGCCTTGGGCACCCATAGCAATAATGGAACTATCGCTCGTAGCGATCAGCTGGTAGTAAATACTGTACGTGGGACCGATCCGTCGCCACAGCTCATTCCCCAAGGTATCGGAACAGATAAGCACTGCTCTAGAATAGTTCGACGTAACACTCCCCCTACCCGTTACATAGATCCGCCCGTCCTTCCCCTGTTCCACATCTTCGGGCTCGAAGCCCAGAAAAGCGTGGTACGCTAATGGGTTGCCTAAAGTGTCCAAGACGTATACAAAGGCTTCCTCTGGGTACGAGTGGATACCCGTTACCAAAAGGTTCTTTTGCTGCGTGATGGTAAGATTTCGCACTCCGAAGGTGGTGTCCGTATCTAGCTGGTGCGTCCACACTGTATCGCCCTGTGCGTTGTATCGATATAGGAATAACGTGTCCAACCCACCTGAAACGAACCGCGAAACCGCAGCAAAATACCTACCCCCATCATACACCACGGGAGAGTACTGCCCGAACCATTCTTGGGTTCCCGTCGGCAATTTCTTCTCTTCTATAAAACCACCACTTGAATCGAATGCGGTGAAGAAGATATCCTGAGTGGCCGCCCCAAGATCTCGTTGAAGGCCGAAAACATGAAACCCCGTGTCATGCTCAAATACACTATAACCAATAGCCCATCCACCCAATTGGTTCGTGTGTACAGTATCAAACCGTACTACCTCCTGACCCCGAACACTCGGAGTCAGGAGGCCTACGGCGACCATAGCGATAGCCCTGCGCATTGCTTAGTGCTTTACAACCAATTTGGCCGTTGCAGAGCGATCCGCAAGTACTACTGCATACACACCATTGCTCAATAACCCCCCGCTAGCGCAAGTCTTCCGCAAGCGCCGGGTTGTGTGTGAGCAAGGCGGGCGACTTGTGCGTTCGATCCTGTGTTCCATGCTGGTTCCATGTGTGTTGCGAAGTCTCTGACTTCATTTCGTGGTTTCATTCTACCATGAGTTTACCTCCCCTCGCTCGCGCAAGTCTTCCGCGTGTGTTGGATTGTGTGTGCGGCAGGCGGGCGACTTGTGCGTTCGCTGATGTGTTCCATACATATTCCATGTAAGCTGCGAAGTCTCTGACTTCATTTCGTGTTTCATTCCACCACCAATTTACCTCCCGCCAACCAACGCTTACTATCGGCCAAGTGCATGTAGTACGTGCCGCTGGCAAGGTCGCTAACGTCGAGAGCGCCAGTGATCACATTCATGTTCTCTTGAGCACGTTGGTGCAACACTATGCGCCCCTGTGCATCCAACAAATACACCTGCAACGCGCCGGTGGTTGTTACGCCTTCGGGTAGGGTTAACGCTATGTGCGTTTGCTCGCTGGCGGGGTTAGGCGATACAACCAATTTGCCGTTGAAGAGATCGGTGTATTCTTCTACACCCACACTGCCGCAACCGGGTACCAAGCAACCCATGCTATCCAGTTTTAGCAACCACAACTGCGCATAAGGAAAAGTGCCGCCATTCGTCTCGCCCGTTAGTACCAAACCGCCATCGCTGGTGCGCTTTACATCGTAGAAGATCTGGTCGTCGTTGCTCTGAAAGCTGGGGTAGTGCGCATAAAACCGCTGCCACAACGTGTTGCCCTCGCTATCCAAATGAAAAAGCATACCCACTTGCCCGTGAATGGTATCGCGTAACCAACCCGCGACAATGAAGCTGCCATCGGGATTTTCAAAGCCCGTATGGAGGTGCGCCGCCCATTCATCATAAGACGATGCTATCGGCTCGCGTAGCCAAGACAAACTGCCGAACCTGTTGTACTTCAC
>JANNYL010000312.1:0-3450 GCA_031410075.1 Flavobacteriales bacterium | reverse complement strand
CACGCTGGCATCCGCGCTGTCCATGGTGGCTAGTGCTTGCTTGAAGGCGTCCGGCCGACACTCCAAGGCCAGGGTCAGTCGGTATGGTGGTTCTTCGCTGGCGGAACCGGGATTCGCAGCGATGGCCGACATGAGCAACCGTAACAAGGCGATGTCACCGGTGCGGCAGAAGTACGGTGTGAAGAGGGAGAGCGCGGCGTTCCGATCGTAGTCGAGGTCATTGAGCGCCCGGCCAGCGGCCATGTTACCGAGGGAGTCCCCCGCGGCAAAGCGATCGTTCAGCGCACGTCCAAGTCGCTCTTCCTCTTGAAAGACCTTCCCCATCCAACGCGCGGCGGACTTGTCGTCGAGTTCCGTTAACGGCAGAACCACGGAGCGGGAGACATACCCCTGCCAGCCCTGGCGATCCTCTGCACGACACCAGCCAGCACCCTCGCAGCGGACCAGCAGGACATCGTCGCTGGTGATCCGCGCCACCACCGCGGATGCACTGTCGGCTGTGCGGTAGAGTGTGGTCGGTGGACCTTGTACCGGTATCGCCCAGAACGGATCGGACTGCGCGATGACTTCGCAGGTCACCAGCATGGCCAAGGCGATCAGGAAGCGGATGGGGAGGGGAACGAACGGGATGTGGTGCAAAGTACACCCCGCGTGAACCTGCTTGACCGGCAGGCAGAGCCCGCCAATTGGAATGGGGGACGGCCTGCCAGCCGAAGGCAGGTTCAACCGGTGATGACGATATTCGGGATGTTATGGCCGAATTACCGAAACGACATACGATCCGATGGCACGTATACGATTACGCCATGGTCGGTGCGTACTACCTGACCATCTGCACACAGGACCGGATGCACCTGTTCGGGCAGATCATGGATGGTGTGATGCGACCATCACACATAGGTGAATTGGCGCAACGGTGTTGGCATGCGATACCGGAACACATGCCCCATGTGGATGTCGGTGAATTCGTGGTGATGCCGAACCATGTGCACGGGATCGTGGTGATACGGGAACGGTTGGTCGTCCCGGGATCCGTAGGGGCCGATCATGATCGGCCCGATAACATACCGGACCCCGATACCATGCAAACGTCCGATACCATGCAACGGCCCGACACCATGCCGGTACCGGATACAACGGCGCAAACCGGAACACCGGATGCCACGAACGATGCACCGGACGACCACACGGCCAACGCACCCCGCGCACAAATGCGGGCCGATCATGATCGGCCCCTACGCCCACCCGCCGACCCCGGCGCACGCCCACCCGCGTCCGACCGGGCAACGAAACGCACCATGCCCATCGTTCCCGTGGGTTCGTTGGGGCGCATTGTGCGGGCGTACAAATCCGCGGTTACACGCATGGCGTACCGCGATGGGTTGTTGCCCCACGGCACGCCCGTATGGCAACGCAATTATTGGGACCGGGTGATCCGCGATGATGGCGAATACGAACGCATTGCGAAATACATCCGCGACAATCCGATGAATTGGAAAGGGGATAGGTTCCACCGGTGAACCTGACGGCGGTTACCTTGTATGCCGATGACACCCGAGGAAGGCAAATGGATCTTGTTGTTCGGGGCGATAGCGTGGTCGACCCATGTTGCCAAGGTAATTGCCCTGTACATCCTGTTGTGGCGCGGCAGGGAGGAAGGACGGAAACAGCCGATGCAACTGATGGCCTTCTTGTTCCTTTTGGTGATCCTGGTCCTGTTACCGTATCAGGACCCCAAGGCATCAAAAGCCATGAACAGGTTCCTGATGGTGGCGACGATACTCCAGTACATCTCGTGGCTCGTGCTGGCCTATTTCATTCTCATCCGGCATTGATCTCGCGGTTCAACCGGTTATCCGCATTTCGCGTTAGGGACAGCAGTGGAAAGCCCGGAGGCCGCCATCCGGCGGACGAGGACTTGCAACGAATGGCCCGACGGCGAGTCTTCGAGCCGGAACGCCCAAAGAGGAATCAACGAACGACTACAAAGGGAACATCCAAATAAGATGTCTTCACGGACATGGTCTCCGTGTTCGGCAGGTCGATGAAACCATAGATGACAGCGTACATGTTGAACGCGCCAGTATCCTGTTGTACTTGCTCGAATGTGAACCAATCGAAATGCCCAGTTTCGTAACGCTGTTGTTTCACGTTCTTGACGTTGTTCTGCTCATCAGCGCGCTGGACCAACGTTCCGACATAGAAGGAATGGATCGTGTCAGGACTCTGATACTTGAATCGAGCCTTGAACGCCGAGCCTAAGCGAACGGTATCAGGAGCCTCCACGTCGATCCAAGTACTCCGCTCGAATAACGTATCGCCTTGCAAGGTGATATAGATGACCTGGTCTGGGCTCAAACTGAAGGAACCATTTGTGGTGTCTTCAAGTGCGGTATTGTAAACACGCACACGGCCAGTATCTGAATAGAGCGTGTGCCACCCCATCCGGTGCAGCGGTTGTTCAAGCGAATCGAGACGGAACAGACCGATACTGGCCGTGTCTCCGTCTTGGTCTACTTCTGCACAGATGCAGTCCTTGGTCGAGTTTGTGTCCTTCGCGGCGAATTCACAAGATAATCGCGTGTGTTCCGAATCGATGTGTCGCTTGACTTGTTCGTTTGAGCAAGCCGCGAATGCTAGGGCAGATAGTACGATCAGGAGCCTCATGATGGGTTGAGGTTCTACGTCTGCAACACCCCCATATTGAACTCCCGCGTGGCCGGTGCCTGGCTCGCCGCTTCGATGCCCAAGGAGATCCAGGTGCGTGTCTCCAACGGATCGATCACCGCATCCAGCCACAGGCGGCTTGCCGCGTAATACGGGCTGATGGTCTCCTCGTACTTGCTGCGGATCCGGTTGAGCAGTTCGGCTTCCTTCTCGGGGGTGATCGTTTCCCCTTTGCCATTCAGCGCGGCCACCTCGATCTGGAGCATCACCTTGCTGGCCTGCTCGCCGCCCATCACGGCCACCTGTGCGCTGGGCCAGCCCACGATCAGGCGCGGGTCGTAGGCCTTGCCGCACATGGCGTAGTTGCCGGCGCCGTAGCTGTTGCCGATGATGATGGTGAACTTGGGCACCACGCTGTTGGCCACGGCGTTCACCAGTTTCGCGCCGTCCTTGATGATGCCGCCGTGCTCGCTGCGACTGCCCACCATGAAGCCGGTGACGTCCTGCAAAAAGACCAGCGGGATGTTCTTCTGGTTGCAGTTGGCGATGAAGCGTGTGGCCTTGTCGGCGCTGTCGCTGTAAATGACGCCGCCGAACTGCATCTCGCCTCCCGCTGCAGAGCGGGATCTAGCCTTGACAATTTTGCGCTGGTTGGCCACGATGCCCACGGCCCAACCGTCGATGCGGGCGTAGGCGGTGATGATGCTCTGGCCGTAGCCTTCCTTGTATTCGGTGTACTCGCTGCCGTCCACCAGTCGCGCGATCACCTCGCGCATGTCGTAG
>JANNYL010000311.1:0-2259 GCA_031410075.1 Flavobacteriales bacterium | reverse complement strand
GCCAGTTCAGATGGCGAACCTGGCCGCGATCTTCGCCAATCGCGGCTGGTTCATCGATCCACACATTGTTGGGGCGGTCGGTCATCCGGACAGCCTCACGACGTGGAAAAAGCACAGTACCATGGTCGATCGACCGTACTTCGACCTTATCGCTGAAGGCATGCGACGCGTTACCGAGGAGGTCGGTGGCACAGCCCGTGCCGCACGGATCCCGGGCGTTACGGTTTGCGGAAAAACGGGCACGGCACAGAACCCACACGGTAAAGACCACGCGGTCTTCGTATGCTTCGCGCCTATGGAGGATCCGAAAATCGCCATGGCGGTGTATGTGGAGAACAGCGGATTCGGTGGTACATGGGCAGCACCGATAGCCAGTTTGTTGATGGAGCAATACCTCACGGATACGATAACCCGACCAGACGTCGAAAAAAAGATGCTGGAGGCCGACCTGATCGCGACCGAGAAAAACTACAAGCCCTTTGTGAGCAAGGCCCATCCACGCCGCCGCCGATGATCGAACGGGATACCACTCGCGACAGCATCCGAGCGAATATCGATCGCCCGCTGGTGATCATGTATTTGATGTTGCTCTTCGCGGGTTGGGCGAACATCTACAGCGCAGCCTACACGCCCGAGCACCCGAACCTGTTCGACATGGCCAAGGAATACGGCAACCAAAGCGTATGGATCCTGATCTGTTTGATCATGGGGGCAGCGCTGATGATGGTGAACGGCCAATTCCTGAAAGACATGGCTTTGCCTGTGTTCATTGGGGTGATGTTCCTGCTGGCATTGGTGCCACTGATCGGAAAAGAAGTGGGCGGCAACAAGGCTTGGTTGGGCGTTGGGAGTTTCGGGGTGCAGCCCAGTGAATTCGGGAAATTCGCCACAGCCCTGTTGTTGAGCAAATATCTGAGCGGGCTGAAATCGTTGGGAGAACTGCGATCGCGGGTTGTTGCAGCCATCATCATTCTCATACCGGTCGGGCTGATCGCCTTGGAAAAAGACTTTGGTACCATGCTCACGTTCGGGGCGTTCATTCTCGTGCTCTATCGAGAAGGGCTCTCGGGCAACATCCTGCTCATGGCTATTGGGGTCGTCATTCTGGCCATCCTCTCCCTGATCATGCGCGACAGCATTTTCCACATACCGATCTGGGACAAGGACGTGAGCGGACAGTACTTCCTCATCGGATTGATAGCTGTAGGTTGCGTGCTCGCTGCGCTGTTCATCTCACGCTTCGTTCTGAAACGCTACCGCAAGGGGCTCTATGGCCTTATCGCGTTCGCGCTCATTGGATCGTCTTTGTTCATCAGCGGCTTTGATTACGGCTTCGAGCATTTGCCCGAACGGCACCAGACGCGCATAGGCGTAACACTGGGTATCGTCTATGACCCGCAGGGCCTGGGATACAACGCCGAGCAAAGCAAAACGGCGATCGGCAGCGGTGGCCTGCTCGGCAAGGGCTACCTGGAAGGCACCTTCACGAAATACAAGTACGTACCCGAGCAGAGCACGGACTTCATCTTTTGCACGGTCGGTGAGGAATGGGGGTTCATAGGAACGACCATCATTGTTCTTCTCTTCGGGGGCTTGATCCTGCGCTGCATACAAGTAGCGGAACGACAACGATCTCCGTTCACGCGCATCTACGGCTACTGCGTTGCCAGCATTTTCTTGTTGCACCTGATGATCAACATCGGCATGGCGATAGGCTTGGCACCGGTTATCGGCATACCCCTGCCCTTCTTCAGTTATGGCGGGTCTTCGCTGATCAGCTTCACGATCCTGCTGGGGATCCTCGTCAGGTTGGATGCAGAGAGGCTGAGCCAGTTGCGTTAGTACAAAACGGGATCGGGGCGCTTCCGCGCCCCGATCTCGTTCAGTTTCGTTAACGGCTCAGAAGAACTTGCTCCGCTGGTCCTTCACGTTCGCTGCTTCCTTCAGTGCGTTGAACAGTTGCCCTTCGGCACGATTGCGCACTTTATCAGCAAGTGGTTTCGGGTCTTCCCCATTGGCAGGCATTTCTCCAGCTGGGGTAAGCGTGGTCATGCTGGCCACGTAAACGGCTTGGTCACCCTTCAACGGCAAGCTGGTCTCACCGGTCTTCAGGCTGAACAACTGGCCGATCACATCCGGATCGCTGAATCCGCCGGGAATACTCATTGCATTGAAGGCCATGTCCGCCGCGTTCTGAACCGTCCCACCAAGCTCGGTGGCCAGTACGTTCAGATCGGTCTTGCCCGAGAATTTCGCAAC
>JANNYL010000310.1:0-2372 GCA_031410075.1 Flavobacteriales bacterium | reverse complement strand
CCGCTTAGTTCGGCAGGAACAGCAGCCAGTAATGGGGCATGGACAGAAGCACTCGGCTTCTCCGCTTTTTCATTCGAGGTCGAAGTTCCGCAGGAAGAGACGAGCACTGCGGTAAGAGGGAGGACAAAGAAGTTCTGCAGGTTGGCCATTGATCCTCTTTTGAATGATGCCTGTGAAGTACAGTTCGGGATGACTTTTCGTTGCAAGTAAGGGAATAGAACCTCAGCGTTCCTCTGCCTCTTTGCGCCTCTGCGTTTAGCCTTTACATCGCCTTACTTCACCACTTCATCCCACATCTCGATCTCGTTCTCGTTGTTCACGCTGATCCGTGGGATATCGTTATAGATGGTCACTTTGCCAGTGATGCACACTTTCTTGTTCACCAGATAGGTTACGGGGTCGTAATGGAAATTGGGTCCATTGCTATCCCACACGGTTGCATAGAATTCCTGGTTCGGATGGTTGCGATCCATGTTCAGGTACACCGCATTGGCCTTGGTGGTGCGGCGCGAACTCACTACCGTTCCGCAAATTGTAGCGGTGTGCCCAATGTGGTATTTCGCCTGCGTGGTGTTGAACCTGCCACCAGGTAGTGGGGCTTTCAGGGGTGCGACCTCACCTGCTGTGGGATCACCTTTGGCGTACCAGTCGGCCACTTCGGTCATGGCTTCGATCGCGTTCTCCGTCAAGTCGTCCAGCATCGGGAACAGATCCAGTCCGGTAATTTTCTCCACACTGTCGATGGAAACGGCGTAGCTGATCATGCTCTTGTCCGCTGGCCCGTTGTTCATCACGAAGGCGATGCCTTTTTTCTCCGGTCCGTCCAGATCAGCGAAGGCTTTGAAGCAATACGTTGGAATACTTACAGCTTCCTTCGTTTTCGGTGTGCTCAATGTCGGTTGTCCATCCGCCTGGACAGGTCCTGTTACAATGAACACGCGCTCTTTGGAATAGTGAACGTAGCGGCGCCCCCAGTCTTCGAGGTCGGCCCACGTCTCTCTGTTCATTTCGGGTTTTTGCGGCGCTATGTTGCTGTAGAGATAAGTGGCTGCTAGCGCTTTCTGGCTCCAGCGCATATCGGCGCTGGGCACCATGTGGCCGCGGTCATATCCACTGAACCAATACTCATCGAACAGGTCTGTGTTGCCTTGCACCAAGGGGTCTGGCATGAAGCTGTCGATACGTGCAAGGTTTCCTTTCATGATGTCCGGCATCACAACGTGGGCGGTCCATTTCGGCGTGTGGTATTTCTCGTTCCACACCAGGGAGTGGCCAGGGTGTACCGTCACCACATCGCCGGGCGCCAATGCGGGCAAGCCTTGTGCGGCGAGATCACGCTGCATGATCGACAGCTTGGCATCTTCGATGGGACCCAACAACAGGTTCTGTTGTTCTTCGAGCTGGTCGTATCGCACCTGTAATTCCTGTAATTGTTTCTCGGGTGTAGTTTGCGAGAGCGCCAACAAGAAGAACGAACACGCGGGGAGCAGCAGAGCGGAGCGAAGCATCATCGTTGTGCGAATGTAGTTGCGCGAACGCAGGTCAAGAACGGCTTGTTGCGATCAGCGTGGCCAGGTCTTGCAAGGCGCGTTCCAATAACATCTGATCCGCAACTTGTCGATGGCTCTGAGCCTCCAGCGCTGAGGTCATACCCAACCCTGCAGCCAAGTTCAGCGCTTCTTGATCCTGCACGAAGAATCGTCCAGACCGCGTGTGCAATTCGCCGAGGTACTCCTGTTCTTCTTGTCCGGGTGTTGGGATCACCAACGCGGAGCGCCCGATGTGGGCCAGGTCCATCAGCGTGGTGTACCCTGTTCGGCTCACGATCAGTTCAGCTTGAAGCAATGCGCCAGTAAGTGCATCCCCACCGAGATGGCTCAAGCGGCGAACATTTCCGACCGTCTGATCCATCGCAGGTTCGGGCTTGCCGATCACGAGCAGGTGCTTCCCTTCGATGCTGGGCAATTGGCGCATCAGTTCATTTTCCAGCAACGTGCGTTGGGGCTCTGGCCCGCTGATCACGCAAACAATGCGGTACTTCTCCGCAGTTGGCAGGGCACGGGCGGGGTCCATGCGGCTTACGGGGCCGATATAGCGGCTGTTCCGAGGCATGTGTTGGCCGTGGGACAGATCACCTGCCAGGCCAGGAGCTACGGCGTCGTCAGGGATCCAGCAGCGATCGAACCGTTGGATGGATCGTGCATTTATGCGGCGCATCAGACCTTGTGCGAGCGGTGTGAACGGGAACACTTGGTGGGTGATCAACACGCTGGGCAATCCTTCGGCGCGCAAGCCAAAACGCTGATCGCTGATCACCGCATCCAGTTGCTGTTGTGGCCGAAGGTTCACGAACAGGTGGTGCTCCTCGCGCA
>JANNYL010000309.1:0-6917 GCA_031410075.1 Flavobacteriales bacterium | reverse complement strand
GAGCGCGAGTTCGGCACCGGTGCGTTGAAGGTCACGCCCGCGCACGACGTGAACGACCACGAGCTCGGCAAGAAGCACGGGCTGGAGACGATCGACATCCTGGAAGCCAACGGGACGTTGAGCGCCGCCGCGCAGTTATTCATCGGTGAGGACCGCTTCGCAGCGCGCAAGAAGATCGTAAAGGACCTTGAAGAGAAAGGTCACTTGATGAAGATCGAGGACATCAAGAACAAAGTGGGCTACAGCGAGCGCACGGACGCGGTGATCGAGCCACGCCTGAGCTTGCAGTGGTTCGCGAAGATGGGCGAGTTGGCCAAGCCCGCGTTGGAAGTGGTGAAGGACGGTCGTGTGAAGCTGCACCCGCAGAAATTCGTCAACACCTACACGTACTGGATGGAGAACGTGCGCGATTGGTGTATCAGTCGCCAATTGTGGTGGGGCCAGCAAGTGCCTGCCTGGTACAACGATGCAGGGGATGCCGCCGTGTGCCGCACAGAAGCCGAAGCCATCGCGCAGTTCACGGCAGCTGGGCAAAGCACCAAGGGCATCAAGCAGGATGAGGATGTGGTGGACACCTGGTTCAGCAGCTGGCTCTGGCCCATCAGCGTGTTCGACGGTTTCGAGAACCCGGACAACGCGGACATCAAGTACTACTACCCAACCAACGACCTTGTGACCGCGCCGGAGATCCTCTTCTTCTGGGTGGCGCGTATGATCATGGCTGGCCTGGAGTACCGCGGTGAAGTGCCGTTCAAGAACGTGTACCTCACCGGCATCGTGCGTGACAAACTCGGCCGGAAGATGAGCAAGAGCTTGGGCAATAGTCCTGATCCGTTGGAGCTCATCGAGAAGTTCGGTGCGGATGGTGTGCGCGTGGGTATGCTGCTCACTTCGCCTGCGGGCAATGACCTGCCTTATGACGATTCACTTTGCGAACAAGGGCGCAACTTCAGCAACAAGATCTGGAACGCGTTCCGGTTGGTGAAGGGATTCACTATTGAAGACAAGCTACAACCGGCAAGTAATGCCGCCGCTTGCGCTTGGATAAGGTCCCGTGTGCAACGTGCTACGGCCGAGATCGATGGCTTGTACGATCAGTTCCGCATTAGCGAGGCGCTCATGGCAACATACAAGTTGATCTGGGACGACCTGTGCAGTTGGTATTTAGAGAGCATCAAACCGCCGTTCATCAAGAACGCCGATGGCGAGGGTGTAGCTGCTCCCATCGATCGCGTGACGTGCGATGCCACCATTGCTGTCTTCGAGGACGTGATGAAATTGCTGCATCCGTTCATGCCTTTTCTCTCCGAAGAATTGTGGAGCCACTTGAATGAACGCAAAGGCCCGAAGGACGCGTTGATCATTGCCGCATGGCCGAAGAGCGGTGCGGGTGATGCGAAACTGGAGGCCGAAGTGCAACACGCCTTCGACCTGGTGACCGCTGTTAGAAATATGCGGAACGAGCGTGGCATGAGCCCGAAGGAAGCGATCGAACTACAAGTAAAGAACACATCACCACTAGGTGCAGCCGCTGTTTCGTTGGCGGGCAAACTCGCGAACGTGTCCGCGATCAATGCGGTGAAGCAACCGAGCGAGGGGTCCATCACGTTCCTGGTCGGTACAACGGAGTATGCCGTGGACCTGGGCGGCAGCATGGATCCCGAAGCCGAGTTGAAGAAGACCGAAGAGGAGCTGAACTACGCGCGTGGTTTCTTGAACAGTGTCGACAAAAAGCTTTCGAACGAACGGTTCGTTGCGGGCGCTCCGGAGGAGGTGTTGGTGGTAGAGCGGAAGAAGAAGGCAGATGCGGAGGCGAAGATCAAGGCGTTGGAAGAGCGGTTGGCGGTGCTCCGGTAGGGATCAGACGATCATAAAATGGGTGACACAAGCACGGAGTTCATCTATCGCCGTCGGTCGTGGGGCACTCGATCATCTGATTTTATGATCATCTGATCTTCTGATCGTAGCTTCGCTCCATCGAACGCGATCTCACATACAGCGCCATTGACATTGGCTCGAACGCGGTGCGCCTGCTGATAGGCGAGGTGATCGAGCGCGATGACCACCCGATCATCAAGAAGCAAACGCTCGTTCGCGTTCCGATCCGCTTGGGCGAGGACGTGTTCGACAGCGGGGCGATCGGACCGGCCAAGCGGGATTACCTGATCAAGAGCCTGAAGGCCTTCCGCTTGCTCACCGAAGTGTACGGCCTGAGCTACATGCGCTGCTGCGCCACGAGCGCCATGCGCGAAGCGACGAACAGCGACGAGATCCGTGCGCGGGTGGAAATGGAGAGCGGCGTGTACATCGAAGTGATCAACGGCAAGATCGAAGCGGACCTGATCTACAACACCTTCTGGACGCAGGACCTGCTGAAGGACCGCAACTACCTCTACATCGACGTGGGCGGAGGAAGCACCGAGCTCACGTGGTTGGAAAAGGGCAAGCGCGTGAAGAGCGCGAGCTTCAAAGTCGGAACCGTGCGCACGCTGGCGGGGAAAGTCGAGCCGCAGGCGTGGAGCGATATCGAATCCTTCCTGAACGATCTGAAGGAAGAGCACGGCGAACTGCTGGCGATCGGAACCGGTGGCAACATCAACCGGATCTTCAAGGAAGCGGCGAAGCCGTTCGGTGAACCGCTGTCCGTGGCGGAGATCCACCAGCAACGCGAACGGATCGCGAGCTACAGTTTCGAGGACCGTGTGAAGATCCTGCGCCTCCGGCCCGACCGCGCGGACGTGGTGGTCATCGCTGCGGACATCTTCCTGCGCATCATGGAGTACGCGAACATCGAGGAGATCTTCGTGCCCAAGGTCGGCTTGGCGGACGGCATCATCTACGACCTGTACATGAAGCAGTATGGGAAGGTGAAGTACCCGAAGGTGGAGCCGGTGGTGGCATAAAAAATTGTCTTGTTATAGGTGATCCGTGAGGTGACCACACCTCGCACTTCAAAGCCTGCCCGCCTTGATCTCCTCCACCACAGCGGGATCCAGCAGTGTACTCGTATCCCCAAGGTTGCTCATTTCCCCTTCTGCGATCTTCCGCAGGATGCGCCGCATGATCTTCCCGCTACGTGTTTTCGGAAGGCCGCTCACGAACTGGATCTTGTCCGGTTTGGCGATAGGGCCGATCACTTTCATAACAGTTGCGAGGATCTCCGCGCGCGCTTTTTCCACGTCATTGATGCGTTTTTCGGCGATCACGAACGCGTAGATCCCCTGCCCCTTGATGTCGTGCGGGTAACCCACAACGGCGCTCTCCACTACGTATTCGCTCTCATTGATCGCATTCTCGATCTCGGCTGTGCCGAAGCGATGGCCGCTCACATTGATCACATCGTCAACACGACCAATGATGCGGTAACGGCCTTCAGCATCACGGCGCGCGCCATCGCCGGTGAAGTAGTAGCCCTTGTAGTTGCTGAAGTAGGTCTGGCGGCAACGCTCATAATCCCCATAGGTGGTACGGATGATCGAGGGCCACGGGAACTTGATGGCGAGCAGGCCTTCCACATCGTTGCCTTCGATCTCTTTTCCATCCGCCGTCAACAGCACGGGTTGAATGCCCGGTAACGGCCAAGCGGCATGGCTTGGCTTCTCATCGGTAATACCCGCCAACGAGGAGATCAGTATGCCTCCCGTCTCGGTTTGCCACCATGTATCCACCAGCGGACAATTCCCTTTTCCAATATGGTCCTTGTACCAATGCCAGGCCTCTTCGTTGATCGGTTCGCCCACGCTGCCGATCACACGCAATGATGCAAGTGAATGCGGCTTGACGAAGTCCAGCCCGCAGGCCATGAGCGATCGGATGGCAGTTGGTGCCGTGTAAAAGATGTTCACCCGGTGCTTGTCGATCACCTGCCAGAAGCGACCTGCATCCGGGAAGGTGGGGAGGCCCTCGAACATGAGTGTGGTGGCGCCGGCGAGCAAGGGACCATAGATGATGTACGAATGCCCGGTTACCCAACCAATGTCAGCCGTGCACCAGAAAATATCCGTCTCCTCATACTGGAACACGTTTCGGAAACTGTAGTCCACGTATACCATGTAACCACCGCACGTGTGCACTACACCTTTCGGCTTTCCCGTGCTTCCGCTGGTGTAGAGAATGAATAGTGGATCCTCAGCATCCATTTCTTCAGCCGGACAATCAGCATTCACCATTGCCAACTCATCGTGCAACCAGACATCGCGGCCATTCTTCATAACAACGTCATCTCCAGTTCTCTTCGCCACGATCACGCGCTTCACGCCGGGACAGGTCACGAGCGCATCGTCCACAATACTTTTCACTGGCCCCTTTTTCGTGCCACGCATCATGCCATCGCTCGTGAGCACGAATTCAGCGTTCGCATCTTGAACACGATCAGCGATGCTCTGCGCACTGAAGCCTGCGAACACCACCGAATGGATCGCGCCGATGCGCGCGCAGGCGAGCACTGCCACCGCGAGATCGGGGATCATGGGCATGTAAATGCATACACGATCCCCCTTCTTCGCTCCGTTCCGTTTCAACACATTGGCATAGCGACAAACGCGTTCGTGCAGTTCACGGTAAGAGATATGCAATGCGGCTTCGCCAGGGTCGTTCGGCTCCCAAAGGATCGCGGTCTTTTCACTGCGCGTTGCCAGGTGGCGATCCAGGCAGTTCTCCGTGATGTTGAGCTTGCCTCCGATGAACCACTTCACATCCGGGCCATCGAAATCCCATTGAAGTACACGATCCCATTTCTTTCGCCAGAGGAATGACCCCGCTTGAGCGGCCCAAAATCCTTCTGGGTCTGAAACACTCTTCGCATAAGCAGCTGTATGATCCGCTTGAGAACGGAGTCGTTGGAATGTCATGTTCCGTATCCCGCCTATTGAGGCACGGCGGTGACGAAATGTAATCGGCTTCTACGATACGCGGACCTCACTCATGCACCCACGTGCCGAAGGAAGTTGGCAGCCCGCTCGCGTTCAACACACGCAGGCCGTACAACCCGTGTGACAGGTTGGTCACGTTCAAGATGGAACTCGCACCGTCCAACAATACGCGCTGAACTTCTTTGCCGGTAGCATCCAATACAAGCAGCACCGAACCAGGCGACGGGTTCTGAAGAAGTACGTTCACCAAACCACTGCCAGGATTCGGGACCAACTGCACGTGTTGAACGTCGGGTTTGAAAAAGGCCGTGGCAATGTGGGAATGCTCAGCGTGTCCGTTCATATCCACTTGCCGCAAACGGTAATGGTTCAATCCTTGGATCGGTGTTTCGTCCAGCCAGCTGTAGTGCAATTCGTGTGAACTACTACCTGCGCCAGGCAGCATGCCGATCGTGGTGAATTCCACACCGTCGAACGAGCGCTCAACCTCGAAGCGGTCATTGTCATCTTCCGAGGATGTGGTCCATGTAACAAGAACCTTCTGCTCCTGCGGTTGGGCTTGGAAAGAAGTAAGTTCTATGGGCAGAACCGTACAATCCAATGATGCCCCCGCTGTCAGTTGCCAAGTGAGATTGAACGCCTGCCCGTTGCTCGAAAAATTATCAACGTACAGGATATAGATCTGCCCGGCGATCACAGGGATGGTGCTTACCCAAGCATCGCCTCCAGCATTCTCAGAGGCATCCACCGCAGCGTTGCCAAGGCCGGTATTTGCGTACAATGCTGAAAATGAGCAGCGAAGCGGCGGGCCTACCGGAGGGCACGCAATGCTGCTCATTGGGCCCCAAAGTGCGAAGTCATAATCCGTAGGTACTGTTGGAGCGATAGTGAAACCGATGTTCCCCGATGAGGAAGGGGAGAAATAATACCACGTGCCTTGCCGTTCGCCAGAAGAAAGACAGCCTTGGTTACCGGCGTTCAGGTCAACCACGTTGCCAGTGTTGTTACTGTTGTTGTTGAACGCTTGTCCATTGCATACGGTTATCCCACCGGTACAGTCCTGCGGCGGGGAAGGCGGTGGGTTGCAGCTGATGGCCTGTGAATAATTGACGCCGGCATTGGGCGGCGTTCCCGAATTGTAGATCGTTAAACCATTGCTCAGGAAGCTCAATTCGAAGCGGTTCTCCGCTTGTCCGGGTCCAGATGCGGTATAGGTGACAACCAACACATCCCCGGGATTCAAGCCGATCAGGATGAGGTTGAAACTGCCGACCACCGTGTAACTCGTGAACGCACCACCGTTGATCGAGACGTTCACTGAACTGGTTCCCCAGCCATCGCCGAAGGTGTCGTACATCTCCAATGCCCAAACGCAAGCGCCAGCAGGCAAGGAGGTTGGGCCGCTGATGCACAATCCGAAAGTTCCAGTCCCAGTGCCGAATCCCCAAACACGCAGGTAATAGGTGTTTCCAGGCACCAGATTGGTGAACGTGAGGAAAGGCATCAGGCCAGGGCCGCTGTCGTCATCACACTGCACCAGGTTGAACGGACCTGCGCATCCGGGAGGGGCCGGATCCTGGTAAAGGGCCATGGCCGCATCGGTCATGGTGCCTGCTTGTGTTTGAATGATGGCAACTCCAGTGGGAGGGGCGACGAAGGAAAACCAAACATCCAAGGATCCGGCACCAAAAAAGCCGCATGCCGGTAACGGTGTCATGGCGGAATTGGTAGCACCCACATTCGTGTAAGTGGTGAAATTGCACGTGCTGTTCACCGTTAAATTGAATGCACCGCAGGGATCGTTGTTCGTAGGTGCAGGTGGTGGCGGTCCCGGGGCAGTTGCGCAGATGTTGAACGCACCGAAGGTGTCATTGCCGTATTCCCAAAATCTTACCCATAGCACCGTTCCAGGTGCTCCCGTGTACGACAAGGCCGGCATGAAATTCAAGAAGCCAGCATCATCATTACAGCTCACAAACGTGAACGGACCTGTGGAACACGAAGGAGATGTGTAGAAAGCCATCCCTCCATCAAAGACACCGCTAC
>JANNYL010000308.1:0-4354 GCA_031410075.1 Flavobacteriales bacterium | reverse complement strand
AGGTTGAAGCCTTGCGCCGCAGCAGACAAGGACACCAGCAGGCCAGCCTTGAGCAAGGCTACGCGCAGGATTCTCATTGCAAGCATCTAGTATACCGTCAGCTTCACGGTACCTGAGCGCACGCCGTCCAACCACAATTCCGATGCGTAAACGCCGGCCGGTTCCCCACTCAAATGCAGTTCAACCAATGCCGAACCCGCTGCGATGCGCTGTTCGGTGACCAGTCGACCATTCAGGTCATGCACTCGAACCATGGCCTGCTCAACACACACTCCCGCGCTCGGGTGTTTCCCGAGTGCGGTATGCTCCCTGGCCTCTGGCCCGTTGTGCGCTGTGCGTTCCATGAGTCACTCAACGATGAGTTTGGTTCCACTCAACCACATGCTGCCGTTCGTGAGGTGAAGGAAGTAGAGCCCACTGCTCAACGCACCGATCTCCACGGTGTTGTTGCCTTGGTGAGCAGCATGTACCTGTGCAACTTGTCCCGTGGCGGAAACGATCGATAGACGCAACTCGCGTGTACCTCGCAGCGATGGGGGAAGCGTGATCCCCACCTGCACTTCCCCACCCGATGTGCTCGCAGGGTTGGGCCATACCGTGATCGCACCCTGCAAGTTGGTGATCAACTCCGTTACGCCCGTGGCATCGCAGCCGGGCACTACGCAACCCATGCTGTCCACTTTCACCACCCAGGCATCCTGCGAGTAGCCCGGTGGGTATGGCCCACCGAACGGCCCATTGGCGAAGCCGCTCATGATGAAGCCGCCATCCTGTGTGGCCAGCACATCCCAAAACCGGCCGCGGCAGCTATCGATCACTTCATCGTAGTAGGAGTAGTTGCGCATCCACAGGCTGTCCCCCTCGCTGGTGGCGCGCAGGAGCAAGCCTTGCTCGTTGCCTCCCTCGTAGGTTACACCGCAGGCGATGATGTCCGTGTTGGGGCATTCTTTGGCGGCGAAGAGAAAGAAGGAATACCCCGGGTCTCCGTATTCGTGCTCCCAAATGAGTTCTCCGTTTGTTGGGTCCATCTTCGCCAGGTATGGGACTGAACTTTCCCCTGCATCTTCATACCCTATCCAAGAACCTATCAGCGCAGTGCCATCGGCACATAGGTACATGTGGGCACCACCATCGTCGAACGCCCCACCCCAGAGCTTCGACCACATCGTGTCACCGAATGCGTTGAACCGAACGGCGTACATATCCCTATCGCCGGATGCAGGGTTCGAGATCCCTGATGCGATGTACGCACCATCCAACTCGATGACAGAACTGAAGATGTCGACAGTTTCACTTGGAAAGCCCGCAACACTTCGACACTGTTCACTCCCTACAGCATCCGTCTTGAGCACAAAGGCGTCGTCGTAGCTCTCCGCATCCGTGTGACCACAGATCACGAATCCCCCATCGCTGGTATGTTTCACCTGCTGGCCGATCCAAAATGCCCCGGGGCTGCCGAAACTGCTTGACCACAGCGAATCCCCTTGCGCGTTGAAACGCACCAGGCGCGCTTCGTCCACTTCAGTCCAATAGTGCTCACTATTTCCGCCCACCACGAAGCCACCACCGGCCACCGTATCGCAGCAATCCGCCCAACCCAGGTATACTCCATGAAGTGGACGTCTGTATCTCTTTTGCCATTGCAGGTCTCCATCTTCGTCCAGCCCTTGCAAGATTATTATGTAGCCACCTACCACGGAATCTGGTCCAATGGTGTCGGGTTCATAGCTGAAGCTGAAGACCACATGCCCAGAACTGCTCCGCTCCAATCCATACGCCCCCTGCCCGTAGCCCTGTCCGAAGGCATCGTACCGCTTGTTGAAACCCTGGGCACAAAGCACCAAGGCCGCAAACAGCAGCAAGATGGACCAGACTACGCGCAGGGGTTGTATGAACATGGGTCAGCGCACGGTGATTTTCACCGTGCCGAAGCGTACACCATCCAAAGCCAGTTCAGCCGCGTAAACGCCACTTGGCTCGCCTGCCAAGTTCAGCTCTACCATCGCTGAACCAGCGGTTATGCGTCGCTCAGTCAATAATCGGCCATTCAGATCATGTACTCGCACGAGGGCGTATTCCACGCCTTCCGGCACGTTGCACACCACATAGGCGATACCCTCGGTGGGGTTGGGATAGGCTTCCAGAATGATGGCCTCGTTACTCGCGGTGTTGCGCACGCGCTTTCGTGCTACCATGGCGCGTTCTTCCACCGGCAAGATCACCACCTCTTCCAGCGGATCGGCACCCAAGGCTTCCAACCACGCACCAGCCTTGGCGCTGCCCAGATCCCAGCGATTCTGGGCCAGCTCGCTCAGGTAGGTACTTGTGGCCATATCGGGCTTGGTCCAGCCTTCTCCCTGCTCGGCGCTGGCATAGCGCTTCAGCAGTCCGTACACATAGGGCATGTCGCTGGTTGCCTCCAAGACGGCCGCCAGGTCATAAAGCGCCGCATGGTCTCCTTTAGCGCTGTAGTACCCGGCGAGCACTGCATCCCCATTGTCCGCAGGCAACTCATCGTGCCATGTTTTCAGCAAGAAGATCATGCTGTCGACGTTGGTGCTATCCAACCAGCTCCAACGACCGAGGTCCGTGAGGTCCTCGGCCTTGCCGCTGGCGTAGGTGCTAATGTCGCTTTCCAGTATGCTGAGCGGGTTGATGCCGCTCTGGGCACTGGCCACCAAGTTGTAGTAGAAGTCGCTGAGATCGCTTTCGTAGCAGAGCTTCATCACCTCGGGTTGCAACGGACTGTTGCTGAGCAAAGCCTGTGTAAGGTTCCAAGGGTTCATCGCAGGGTTGCGCTCGAAAGCGGCCTGCCATACGTCCAAGCTTACCTTGGGTGCCACGCTTTGTAGGGCATTGCGCACTTGGGTGCTGCTCTTGGTGGGGTCGCCCACATAGCTGAGTAAACTATAGGTGTCGCCATTGTCCACGGTAGCATCGTAGGAGTTCTTGCTCGCCTCCAGGTCTTCGCTGTTCTCCTCGGAACCGGCCATCATGCCGCTGCGCTGCCGCTCACGACTGCGTTGATTGCTTGGGCAGGCTTCATTCCAATTGTTTGGTGCATCACCACCGGCATCCTCAGGATCCAGGTACAGCGCAGCAAAGTCTTGTGGCTCCCAAGCAGGAGTTCCACCATTTTCGTTGTGGTGGTAGTACACCACAAAGTTGCTGGAGTTGGCCACATGCCAATCGCTTTCGGTAGCGCCCAGCAAACTGAAGCGGTTACCTGCGGGGGCAATGAAGTCATCAGGTGCACCGAATGTCGCACCCTGCGTTCCACGCACAGTTGGATCACCCGCGGTAAGCGCCACATCGTAGGCGTTCTTGTTCCCTGTTTGCCCGAAGTCGTTGCACTTGATGTCCAGGCCGGTGAAGTAGTCATCGCCCGCGTCCGCATTCTCCCCTTGGATGAGCAGGGCGGTGCTGTTCTTGTAGCCGAAGGCATCCAGCTTGTTGTTGTAGATGCGGTTGGCTTCGCGGCCGCTGTTCTTGATTACGATGCCCGACTGGGCACGGGAAGTAGTGAGGTCACCTAGCAATTCGTTGTCCTCGACCTCATACCCGGTGCATTCATCGCTGTAGATGCCATAGGGCGTGCTGTAGAGGAACGGATCGCGGAAGTCAGCCACCTCGAAGTGGTTGCTGGTGATGGCCGGGTTGCGCACGCCATCCATGCGGATGTTGCGCGGGCAACGGGTGAAGGTGGCCTGGTCCACGCTGAAGGTCTTATCGTCCGTGAAGTCCGCCACTTCCACTGCGAGCAGAAGCCGATCGAAGGTGGGCATCACTGGCGTGGGGCACGGCTCGCCGTAGTTCACGATCACCGGGCAGAAGGGGGCGACGACGAAACTGCTTTGCAGCGCGCGTATGCCCTTGCCGGCATCCACTGTAAGCGGGCTGTTGTCCGGATCAGGCTGGAAGTAAGAGCCGCTGAAGGCGCAACCCAGCACGGGGATGTTGCGCACACCATACAAGGAGATGTGCTCCAAGGGCCGGTGGGCATCGGCGAGTGGCGCATCCACGATGAAGCGCGTGTCGTGGAAATAGCTCCGGTTAACGCGCACCTCCGTGGGGTCGTTGGGCGCAAGGTTCTCATAAGGTCCCATGACTACATCGCGTTTGTTGTTGCGGAACGTAGCACCACGGGTGCGTATTACCCCGCCACCGGCGAATTGCAACTGATAGGCGGCCAGGTCGTCGCCATCCAGGAACTGGTTGTTGGTGATCATGGCGGTGCGTGCGTTCTCGATGGTTGCCTCGCGCACATAGGCATAACCTTGATCGGCGAAGCTATTCCCATCCTGGCTGTTGTTGGTGCCCTTCACCAGAATGCCATCCCACACGCTGCCCGGGC
>JANNYL010000307.1:0-8958 GCA_031410075.1 Flavobacteriales bacterium | reverse complement strand
GTCGGTGGTGCTCTGGTAGGCGTCACCGGTCAACGGTAACCCAACGGTGGTGCTATTGAGACCACCTATGATATTGGAATTCACCGAGCCGCCCCACCCACTGAAGTAGATCTGCCCACAGTTGCTTACCAGAAAAGCGCTTGGCGATATATCCTCATCTCCTTGTCCATTGCCGATCACCGTGCTCCATGCTGAAGTCGATAGATCAGTGCTCAATTTATGTATGAATTGTGAGCTCCCTGCATTCGTGTATTTGCCCGGTGTAACCGGATATGCGCCATGCGTTTGCCCGATCACATAAACGCCATCCTGGGTGTCCAACTGTACCAAGAAGCTCTGGTCATAATCTGGTGTTCCAAGGAAGGTGGACGAAAGCAATTGCCCGTTGGTGCCGTAACGCATCACATACCCATCGGTATTGCCGTCATTGGAATTGTCCAGAGGAGTGCCGACCATGGGCAGGTTGCCGCTGGCGGTTCCACCGGTGAGATAGATATCTCCTGAGCTGCTGAACTGCACGCCATACCCACTATCACCATCCGATCCGCCGCAATAGGTCGCGAGTTCCAAATTGGAAAGGTTTGCGTTCAACCGGAAAAGCAGTGCATCCAGATCACCACCCCCAAAGGTTGTTTGGGCTACACCAGGCGAGGTCGGCGCATCGGCGCTTTGGGTGCTTGATGCAACCACCGGGCGTTCCAGAGCATCCAGCGCGATCTCGCCGCGGAAATGATCGCCATAATTGTGCACCAAGGCGATGCTCTGGTTGAGGCCATCATTCGCGCTTCCTCCTATGAACGTGCCGCCTAAAAGCGTAGTCGCATCGGCGGATAAATGAGCGATCGCGATGTCGGTGCCTGATGCGAACCCATATCCTTCTCCGCCAGACAGGTTCACAAAGCCACCACTCAGTGGGATCGTAACACCTCCGTTGAAGGATCCATCAAAACAACCGGGCGACGTTGGAAAATCGAATGAACTGGTCACCGCAAGCACATACAGTTCGTCAAGGCTGTTCACGACCAAGCTGCTGGGCGCTTCATTCTCCGAACCACCGAGATAAGTGCTCCAAACAAGACTTGTTCCATCCGCGGTCCATTTGCTTATTCCAATATCCACATTACTGCCGTTGTACGTGTCGTCCAAAACGCCTAACGTGGTAGGGTAGCCCTGGTCGAACACAACACCGCCGCCGTACAAATTCCCATCGGTATCATAGGTTGCCGTGAATCCGAAATTGTCGGCTGTACTACCGGAATAGCTGCCGAAGGTGAGCTCCGGATCGATCGTCAGAGGCAGCCCCTTGATCGCCTTCACGTCGAAGCTGATCCTGTTACCACGAAGCTGGTATGCGCTAGGGGCGTGTATGCGCTTGTTGTCGATGCCATCGAAGAAGGGTGCCCATGACACCGGGGCCTCTTCCACCACATCGCCCGCCGTTGTCCTTACCACCAGGCTGCCATCCTTCAGCCGCAGTCCATCCTGACCATCAAAGCGCATGCGGATGATGGATGGATCCACCCCGGGCTTCAGTCGGAACTCGTATTTCAATCCCTCCGCTCCATCGATACGCAGGTCGATGCCGGGATATATATCGTGCAGCACCACTTTGCCGAAAACGCCACAGTGGGAGCCCCAATGCGAAGGATCGCTTCCGAGAAAGAAGTTCTCATACTGTGGTTGTGCCTGCAACCCTTGGCCTTGTGCCAGCTGAGAGCCTTCGAAGGTCACCCGGTAAGCATGGCCATGGAACGGTTCCTCAGGCGCATCATGATCATGGCCATGGTGCGCCATGGGTCCGCCCTTCGCCAATGAGAAAGTGAACGCATTTTTTTCCACGAACAAAGCCCCGCCAGGGAAAAGTGCCCTATACAGCACGTTCGCTGGCCATTGCCCCTTGTTCTCCGTAAAGCTGGCACGCGGCTTCTCCGCAGCGGTAAGCGCTGTTGCCATGGTCAGCAGGCACAAGGAGAAGAAGGAACGCACGGGCTACGGAATGGTGAACGCAAGATAAGACCCATAGAAGGGGCTTCACGTTGCCTTTGGTGCTGGAAGAGGAAAGCCGGGCGATCGGGGGGGCGGACTACTTTCGCGGGGCGAACCCGCAAAACAGGTGGATGCCTTCCATTCAACTGCGTCCTGCGGGTCTCGACAGACAGCGTGAGCGATGCCATCAAACACGAGTGCGGATTAGCCTTTATCCGCCTGCGCAAGCCTCTCCAACACTACCACCAGAAGTATGGCACGGCCTTCTATGGCATCAATAAGCTTTTCCTGCTCATGGAGAAGCAGCACAATCGGGGACAGGATGGCGCTGGTGTAGCCGCTATCAAATTGGATCCGAAGCCGGGCGAGAATTATATCGACCGCCAGCGCAGTACGGATAAGCAGGCCATTTCGAAGATCTTCGGTGGTATTCACAAGGGTTATCAGAGCGCTGTTGACAAGGACTCGACGATCGTTGGTGATGTGGACCGTCAAAAATCAGAAGTGCCTTTTCTCGGTGAAGTGCTTTTGGGCCACTTGCGCTATGCGACCTATGGTGCGGGCGGGTTGGAGAATTGCCACCCACGCCGGCGGCTGAGCAACTGGATAACACGCAACCTGGTTCTCGCCGGCAACTTCAACATGACCAATGTGGACGAGTTGTTCGCGTTGCTCGTGAGCATTGGCCAGCATCCAAAGGAGCACAGCGATACCATGACGGTGCTGGAGAAGATCGGTCACTACCTGGATGTGGAGAACGATCGCTTGCGCCAGATCCATACACAGCTCGGATACAGCGATGCCCAGATCACCAACTTGATCGGCGAGAAGCTGGACGTTCGTGAGATACTGCGCATGAGCGCCCTCGACTTCGATGGCGGCTATGCGTTCGCGGGATTGATCGGGCACGGTGATGCCTTCGTTCTGCGCGACCCAGCGGGTATTCGGCCTTGCTTCTGGTATGCCGATGATGAATTCGTGGTAGCAGCGAGCGAACGACCAGCGATACAAACCGCGTTCGGTGTGAAGACCGATGCTGTTCAAGAACTGCGGCCAGGCCATGCGCTCATTGTGCGCAAGAACGGATCGTTCACCGAAGAGCAAGTGCGGGAACCGGTGGAAAAACGGTCGTGCAGTTTCGAGCGCATTTATTTCAGCAGGGGTAGCGACCGCGACGTGTATCGCGAGCGCATCGCCCTAGGTCGCAACATAGTGCCCGCGATCATGGAGGCGGTTGATCATGATCTGCAGAACACGGTGTTCAGTTTCATTCCCAATACGGCGGAAGTAGCGTGTTACGGAATGCTGAAAGGCTTGGAGGATGAATTGAACAAAACGAAAGAACGCCTCATACTCGATCTTGGCCCAGCACCAGCGCCCGGCAAACTGCGAGAGATCCTGGGCATGCGTCCGCGTTTGGAGAAAGTCGCGATCAAGGATGCCAAGTTGCGCACCTTCATCACGGCGGATGTTGCGCGCGATGAGTTGGTGGCGCATGTGTACGACATAACCTACGGCAGCGTGCGGGCCGGTCAGGATAATTTGGTGGTGATCGATGACAGTATCGTTCGAGGCACCACACTTCGGCAGAGCATTCTGAAAATGCTGGACCGGTTGGAACCGAAACGAATTGTTGTGGTCAGCAGCGCGCCGCAGATCCGATTCCCCGATTGCTACGGTATTGATATGGCAAAACTTGGCGACCTCGTGGCCTTTCAGGCAGCCATTGCACTGCTGCGTGAAACGAAGCGCGAGAACATCATTGATGATGTGTACGAGCGTTGCTTGGCCAACATAGGCAAGCCGTTGTCGCCACTTCCAGGGGATCCGCAAGGCAATGGGGCTCCTTCGCCATGGGTGGACAATGTGGTACAAGACATCTACGCACCGTTCACCGCCGAACAGATCAGTGCGAAGATCACCGAGCTGCTCACCCCGGAAGGCACGAATGCGGAAGTGCGCATCGTCTATCAATCCATCGACGGACTTCGCGCTGCATGCCCGCAGCATACGGGCGATTGGTATTTCACGGGCAACTACCCAACGCCCGGAGGCAACCGGATGGTGAACCGCGCATTCATCAATTGGATGGAAGGGAAGAACGTGCGGGCGTATTGACGGCATAGCGGCAATGCTGGTTCCAGAAGGCATGCATTGGATACTCTGGGAAAAAGCGCGGGCAGTCGCTGGCCATTATGTGGATCCGGTGGGTGCTTGGCGAATGCCTTCATGTTGTTGGATCATATCTTGTTCCTGCTGAAGTGAAGGCTTCGTCTTCGGTCCTGCTGCGTGTGTTGACCATTGTGGTCTGTGCGCTGATCGTTCTGCTTCCGGCGATCATCAACGGGTATCCTTTGGTGTATTCCGATACAGGCACGTACCTCAAGAGCGCGTTCGAAGGTTATGTGCCCATCGATCGGCCTTATTGGTATGGCGTTTTCATCCGTGCTTCCAGTTTTGGCGGCAGGACTTTGTGGGGTGTTGCCATGGCACAGTCCTTTCTCGTTGCGGTTTACATATGGCGCGTGTGCGCTGTGATGGTCTCCTTGCGTGCGGCGAACATTGCGTCGATCGCAGCAAGTTTGATCCTGACAGCAGGCACCGGGTTGGGTTGGTACGCTGGGCAGTTGATACCGGACGTATTCACAGGCATTGGGCTGCTGGCCATGTTCCTGTTGATCAAGGGGAATGGTACTTGGTTGCGGAGCATCGATGGTTTCGTGGTCTGCGCAGCATGTTGGATGCACCTGAGCAATCTGTTGATCCTGCCGCTTGCCGGGATGCTGCTCTTGTTCATGCGGCAACGGTCGGCATTTCGATCACTTCGGCAAGGTGTGGTTCTGCTCGGTTCGGTTACCGCACTGGCATGGGGTGGGCTTGCATTGGCGAATCGAGCGGTGGATGGCAAGGCGTACATCTCCCGTTCAAGTCATGTCTTCTTCATGGGCCGAATGCTCGATGCAGGTATGCTTCGACCTTATTTGTTGGAACACTGTGCGACAGAGCATTTTGGCATCTGCGCGTATATGGACAGCTTGCCACAGAACAGCGAGGCGTTTCTGTGGTGGGATAGCAGTCCACTGGCCAAGCAGGGTGGGTGGGAAGCGACCAAGGAGGAATACGGTCGCATCGTACGGGGTTCGTTCACGGAGCCACGTTTCCTCTGGTGGCATGTGCGTGGAAGTGTTGCTTCAACAACCGAGCAATTGTGCGCCTGGGAGATCTGTAATGGGCTGCGGTCGGGATGGTATCGCACCGCGGATAGTCCTCCTTACGGGATGATCGCAAAACATCTTCCGCACGAGTTGGACAGCTACATCGGTTCCATGCAGAATGGTGGTCGTGGTGAACTCGACATGCAATGGCCCGACAACGGCTATCGCTTGGTGCTCGCACTATCGCTGATCGCTGCCGTTTGGTTCGGCATCCGAGGAATTCGCGATGCGAGTGGAAGAGAACTACGGATCCTGATCTTCTTCTCCTTGGCAGCGATCATCATTGGCGCATGGGTGTGCGCTACGTTGAGCGTGGTGGATACGCGCTACCTGGGACGTGATTCGTGGTTGCTGCCATTCGCCGTGGTCCTTGCATTTGCGCAGCGGATCGAATGAAATCGTGGATCGAAAGGGCAGGAGTTCGATGACCGGGTTGTTGTAGACAAAGCCCGGTAGTCCGTTCACGCGACGTATCGTATCCGCTTTTTCTTCTTCAGCTTTTTGATCATCCGCGCTTTGCCGTTCAGTTGCGCGTTGCCATGAAGAACGATGCGCGAGGATGCGTCCACGGTCAGCTTGGCTGATGGGTCCAGCGAAATATCAGCTCCTGGCATCACATGCATGATGCTGCCGTTCTCCAACCGCAATTCACTGTTCGCCTCCAGCTTCACCGTCGCACCGCTGCTGATGGTGAAACGCGTTGCCGGTGCGAAGTAGCTCACGCCGTTCACCTCCTCTTGTAAGGCCATTCGTGTTGGCGTGCGCGACCGGTCGATCAACAAACGCTTGCCTATGAGCAGGGTGAGCGAGCGACCATCCTTTCCCTGAAGCGGCGGCAGAACGATACTGTCCGCGCACCAGCGAACGTTGTCGGCAAGCCGCGTTTCACCGGTGCTGATGCGCACTGCGATGTCGCCGTTCGCACGTTGCTCTACCAGTTCCACGCGTATGCCGTTCAGGTACACTGTGCGGTTGTCAGGAGCTTTGCCATTGTTGCGTTCCTTCTTTGCATTGCACCCAAGTGTGAGCATGTTGGCGCTGGAAGGATTGCTCCCGATGCCCAACACACGATTACCGTTCGCCCGCCATGCGTGCCGCGCTGCGCCGAAGAAAGCGGCATCGTTGGCGATAGAGCCATCGGGCCGATAGCCCGAACCCATTACATAATGTTCACCGCGTTCAACTTTGCCGTCACCGTTCCGGTCGAACACAACGAGTTCTTGTTCACAGTTCCCGCTCAACGGATCCTGCCAGCGGTCCTCCAGTCGATATGCCCTGGCTACCCCGTTGAACGGGCATGACGGACGGATCGTGTCATCCGTTATCACCACATCGTAGTGCCCGCTCGCGGTCAATGGATGCAGGTAGTCAGCGCTGCCGCTGAAGACATCCTTGCCACGCTTTTCCTCCCGTTCGATCTGCAGGGTCATGAACAACCCCGGAGTCGCATCGGAAACGCAGCCAACGTCCGAGTTCTCCCAATGGAAAAGATCGGTAGGGGAGCCGTTGTGCGAAAAAGTCTGGTGGTTCTCCACCCAGAGCCATTGGCGGTATTCGCCTTCGGGAAGAAAGGGCATTCGAATACGCAGCGCGTCGCCGGTGGTCACGAAGTCCTTCAATATGAAAAGGCCTGTATCGCCAGCGATAGGGTCCAGGTCGGCATCGATAAAGGCGTTTGATGCATCGTGGGCATTCACCCGGTAAGGCGCGCCCTGTCCTTTCCATTCCAAGCGATCCCGATCCCATGCACTGCACGTCAGCAAGCTGCTGTTGGCGGCGCCCATCAGGCTCCATCCACCTTGCATGCACAGTGTGTAGCTGTCGAACTGGGCCGCATTCCCTCCTCCGCTGTGGAAGTTGTTGCCACCCAATAGCAAGTGGTTGTACTCGTGCTTCAGGATCTCGAACGGCAATGCGTTCATTCCACCGAAACGACTTTGCGTATCGCTCTCATAACCCCAAAGCCGGCCAGGGCTTCCTTGGTCGGTGCTGCCTTGCCCGTGCGTGAGACCGCTGTTGCGGGCGATCACCATCACATGGTCATACTTGTGCGGGCTATCCGGTTTGTTCACTTTCGGAAGCCCTGCCTTTCCACCGTCCTGCCATAGGTCGAAGTCGGCGATGCGAAGACCATGTTTGGTGATCAGCGAATCCATGCGCTTGTTCGCCTCTTTCACGGTTACTGAGCCGATGCTGTGTGCGCTGCCGACCTCGGCGTATTCGCTTTCCTTTAATGTGAACATGCGATCCACATAATCGCCAAGCACTGTGTAGTTGCCCAAGGAAACATCGTGGAAGTAACGCGAGATCATCGCCGTTGGCTGCGCACTTGGTAGGGGGTCGAACAAGTTGTCCTTCCACGTGGGCAATTGTCCTTTGGGCCAGTGCTCGGCCGCATCGTTCGCCGGGTTCTTGCCGGGGTTCTTGTCGTACTCTATCTCGGCGAACAGCACGAGTACGCGAATGGTCCCGTGCGGGCTCAAGTACCAACCGTTCTCGCTGTTGGGGATGGTGGTGCTGTCAACTTGTGCGACGGCTAATGGACAACCGAACACCGACAGTAAAAGAAAACCGAAGAAATAGCGCATAGCGCCAAATTAGCACTAAGCTTTGGGAGCTTTGTACAGCGGCACGGTACTGCACGGCTCGCCGAACATCAAGCTCTTCACCACGGGAAGGAGCTTCGCGGAAAGTTCCACATATGCGTTCAGCGGAACGGGCAACTTGCTACAGCCCTTCACCACGACACGCGCACCGCGGAACGGTTCCACTTGGAACGACTCCGCGAACGTGGTGAAAATGGCCCGCTCAAGTTGTTCGGCATCGCCTTGTGTAACGAAAGCGGCATGCGGTTGCACGTGCATGGCCACAAGCATGTATGCCCATGTGGGAATGATCGCATCCGCCGAGCAATGCACCGAGACGAGCTTCCCCGCGTACTGCGACCAGTCGTGTGTTTTGCAGAACGCTCGAAGATCATCTTCCTTCAGTGCGATCTCCTGCCAGAGGATCGGCTTCAGGTCGAAGACCACGCGCTCACCACGAGGATACAATTCCTCCAGATCCAAGGTTAGCAGACCGCTGCTCGCGACTTTGTTGAGGATGGGGCTTTCGTCCATGCGCTGCAAAGATCGGTTATCGGAGGGCGTTGCCTACACCCGCTCCAGCTTCACATGCGGTCCGGCCGGCAGTTGAACATGGATCGCATCGCCGGGGCGCACGAACCCACTGTTCACGACAACGCCCATGATGCCTGCCTTGCGGACAAGGTCTCCATTGCCGTCGCGGTCAAGTACCGCTCCCATCAAGCCCGGTTCGATGTTGTCGAGCTGCGTGCACGGATTGCGCAGCCCTGTGACTTCCACGACCGCTTGTTCACCGATCCGCAGGAACGCGCCCTTCGGCAACGCCAGCAGATCAATGCCACGCGTAGTGATGTTCTCACCCATTTGTCCGGGTGTTAGTTCGAAACCCTTCGCGCGCAGTTCATCGTGCAATTCGGCGTGGATCAAATGCACTTGCCGCAAGTTCGGTTGCGTTGGATCATGTCGCACGCGAGAGCGGTGTTTCACCGTAACGCCCGCATGCGCATCGCCTTCCACACCGAGCCCTTCGATCAAGCGGATGCTTGGGTGTTGAACCTTGGCCATGGTGTGCGCAGCACTGTGGCTGACGGCGATAACACGGGCATTGGACACGGTGCAAAGGAACTGCTCCGGTTGGTGCTGTCCGTGGGATACTGCGATCAGGCACCGAA
>JANNYL010000306.1:0-4726 GCA_031410075.1 Flavobacteriales bacterium | reverse complement strand
CATCGCCCAGCTTCCGCTCGATGACCGCCGTGAGATCTCGTTTAACGCCCACTGTGTGCTTATATTCACCAAATATATATCTTATTCAGTGATTAAACTCATTAAATTGGTAATATTCAAGAAATCCGCAGTTTTTGCCTGATTTTAAATCATTGTATTTCAGGTATTTACGAAACAAATCTACGTTTCGTGCTTACATTCACCAATTGTATGTGTTTCAAAACAAACCTCGGCTTCCACCCCCTCCGTCTTTCCGGCACCCGCTGTTGAAAAACCGCCTCAAGGTCCACCTCTACCTTCGGAGCCTCGTCGGCGTTAGCTCCGGCACCCATTCCGTGCAGAACGACTACCTCAAAGGCCTCAACGCCGCGCAGTTGGCGGCCGTGCAACATACCGACGGCCCCAACATGGTGATCGCCGGTGCTGGTTCCGGCAAGACCAAAGTGCTCACCGTGCGCATCGCCCACCTGATGGCCGCCAAGCAGGTCGATGCCTTCCGCATTCTCGCGCTCACCTTCACCAACAAGGCGGCGAAGGAGATGAAGGAGCGCATCGCGAAGCTCCTCACAGATGTGCCCGGCCTCAACACCGAAGCGCGCAACTTGTGGATGGGCACTTTTCACAGTGTATTCGCCCGCATTCTCCGCGCCGAAGCCGACAAGCTGGGCTACCCGAAGGATTTTACGATCTACGATACGGACGACAGCCGGTCTTTGATCCGCACGATCGTGAAAGAGTTCCAGCTGGATGACAAGATCTACAAGGCGAACCAAGTGCATGGGCGCATCAGCATCAGCAAGAACAACCTGATCGGCCCGAAGGAATACATCGCCGACCCCGAGCTACTGGCCAGCGATACAGCCGCGCTAAGACCCAAAATGGGTGAGATCTACAAGGCATATGCTGCGCGTTGTTTCCGCGCAGGTGCCATGGATTTCGATGATCTGCTGTTCAATACCAACCTGCTTTTCCGCGATCACCCGGAGACGATGTTGAAGTACCAGCAACGCTTCCAGCACATCCTCGTGGACGAGTATCAGGACACCAACTTGGCGCAGTACAACATCGTGCGCACGCTGGCCGCTCGACATGAGAACCTGACGGTGGTGGGCGATGACAGCCAGAGTATCTATGGCTTCCGCGGAGCGAACATCCAGAACATCCTGAATTTCCGGCGTGACTATCCTGACTTCAAACTGTTCAAGCTGGAACAGAACTACCGCAGCACGAAAACCTTGGTGGCTGCGGCGAACAGCTTGATCGACAAGAACAAGGAACGCATTGAGAAGACCATCTGGACAGAAAATCCGCAAGGCGAATTGATCACCGTGCAACGCACGATGAGCGACAACGAAGAAGGCAACTTCGTGGCGCACAGCATCTTCGAAACCAAGATGCACGAACAGGTGCCGAACAAAGGTTTCGCGATCCTGTATCGCACGAATGCACAAAGCCGCAGCATGGAAGAAGCCTTGCGGAAACTGAACGTTCCATACCGCATCTACGGTGGCCTCAGTTTTTACCAGCGCAAGGAGATCAAGGACCTGATCGCGTACTTCCGGTTGACCTGCAATCCGAATGATGAGGAAGCACTGAAGCGTGTGATCAACTACCCGGCGCGCGGGATCGGGCAAACCACCATCGACAAGCTGATGGTTGCCGCCAACGAGAAACAACTGAGCATTTTCGATCTGGTGTTCGCACACTTGGGCGAGTTGGGTTTCAATGAAGGCACGCGAAAGCGCATCGCCGATTTCGTGCTGATGATCCGCAGTTTCCAAACGATGCTGGATTCGCAGAGCGCATTCGCCATAGGCGAATACATCGCCCGTACAACAGGTTTATTGCAGGATCTCTTCACGGATAAAACACCGGAAGGCGTAAGCCGGTATGAGAACATCCAGGAACTGCTCAGCGGCATGAAAGAGTTTAGCACCGCACCGGAGGGTACCGATGTGGAGCGCACGCTTCCGGATTTTTTGATTGACGTGGCGTTACTGACCGACGCTGACAACACTGACCCCAACGACAATGACCGTGTGAGCCTGATGACGATACACAGCGCGAAGGGCCTGGAGTTCCCGCATGTGTATATCGTGGGCATGGAGGAAGATCTCTTCCCGAACCTGATGGCCGTGCAAAGTCGAGCGGACCTTGAGGAAGAGCGTCGACTTTTCTACGTGGCCCTCACACGCGCCGAAAAGCGCTGCACGCTGAGCTATGCGATGAGCCGTTTCAAGTGGGGCAACTTCACCAGCGGCGAACCGAGCCGCTTTATAGACGAGATCGATCCGCAATACCTGATACTGCCCAAGCGGCACGACTCTCCGCAACTGAACGATCGCTCGTCCGGGCCTTCGTCGTGGACCAGGCCAGGGAATGTCTCTACGCGACCTGCTTCTTCGGGAACGGTGTACAGTAGAGAACCACGTTCGGCCGCCCCCGCAGCGAAAGTGTCGCACTCGCCGATGAAGCGCAGCACGAACCCTGCACCTGGTTCCGATCCCGCCCTTGGCAAGAAGCTGAAACGCGTTACCAGCGCTGGCGCCCCGTTGGAAGCCACCAGCTCATTGGGGCATGCTGCGCCAAGCGACCTGGCCGAAGGCGTTACCGTGGAGCACGAGCGCTTCGGCAAAGGCAAGGTGATCAAGATCGAAGGCAACCCGCCTGATCTCAAGGCCACGATCTTCTTCCCAAGCAGTGGGCAAAAACAGCTCTTGTTGCGGTTCGCGAAGCTGCGGGTGGTGGAGGGTTGATCAGCTGATCCACTTCAACTACATTTGGCCGTCTTTCAGCGGTGTCTTTATCGCTGATCAGGTCTTCCGATAAAGACCTATCGACCCGATCGATCATCATGAGCACACCTGTAGCTGCCCCTTTCGATTACAACACCCAGCGCCCTCGCCTGATCATTCCGGAATATGGCCGCCACGTGCAGCGCATGGTGGAACATTGCATGGGGATCGAAGAACGGGAGGCCCGCACCCGAAGTGCCCATGCCATCATTCAAGTGATCGGCAGATTAAGCCCACACCTGCGCGGAACTGAAAGCATGGACCGCACGTTGTGGGACCACCTCTACATCATGAGCGAGTTCAAACTCGATGTGGACGGCCCTTTCCCCAAGCCGACAGCCGAGGAATTGGATACGAAGCCCGAGCCGGTGAAGTACCCGAAGCAAGACATCAAGTATGGCCATTACGGCAAGCTGGTAGAAAGGATGATCGCCGCCTGTACCGCGAAGGAAGATGGGCCAGAGAAAGAAGCGTTCACCTTGCTGATCGCCAACCTGATGAAGAAGCAATTCCTTACGTGGAACCGCGACAGCGTGGGTGATGGCGTGATCGTAAAGGACTTGATCGAATTGAGCAAGGGTAAATTGAAGTTGACGCCGGAGCAACAATTGGTGAGTACCGATGTGCTGTTGAATGCACAGCGACAAGGCCCCCGCAATGAGGTGGATCTGCGTAAGCAGCGATATGGCAATCAAGGCGGTGGTGGAGGTGGCAAAAAGCGGCACCGGAACCGGAACAAGAAGAGGTACTGATCCATGTGCCCATTTGCCCATGTGACCATGTGGGCATGCCGGCAGCCGCGGGTGTGGTGCCTTTATTCTCAACCTGTGAAAGACGAGATCGGTGATCGGCCCTTGAATTTCCACCAGATCGACGTGCTCCGGTGACATTGTATTGTTGACAGCCTTTGGACCAAAGACCGCGCGGTAGATCTTCCGCGTTGTTGTTTCGCGTCCATGGGAAGTTTCAAGATCGAAGGAGGTCGCCGCTTGAAGGGCGAAGTGGTTCCGCAAGGAGCCAAGAACGAGGCGCTGCAGATACTCTGCGCTGTGCTGCTTACCAGCGAGCCGGTCACTATCCACAACGTGCCGGACATCGTGGATGTGAACAAGCTGATCGACCTACTGCGGCATATGGGCGTGGTTGTAGAGAAACTGGGCGAGGGTTCGTTCCGCTTCACCGCCAAGACCGTTGACATCGAATTCTTCCTGAAGCCTGAGTTCAAGCAGCTCGGCGGTGGCTTGCGCGGAAGCGTAATGGTGGTTGGCCCTTCTCTCGCACGCTTCGGCAAGGGCTACATACCCACACCAGGTGGCGACAAGATCGGCCGGCGGCGATTGGATACGCACTTCATCGGCTTCGAAAAACTGGGTGCCGAATTCAAGTACGATGTGAAGGAAGCCTTCTTCCGGGTGGAAGCGAAACAATTGAAGGGCGCGTATATGCTGCTGGATGAGGCCAGCGTAACAGGCACGGCCAACATCGTAATGGCCGCCGTGCTCGCGGAAGGCCGCACCACCATTTTCAATGCCGCCTGTGAACCCTATCTGCAACAGCTTTGCAACATGCTCGTGCGCATGGGCGCGAAGATCCAAGGCATTGGTAGCAACCTGCTGCACATCGACGGAGTGAAAGAACTTGGCGGTACCGAGCACCGCATGCTGCCGGATATGATCGAGATCGGCTCGTTCATCGGTTTGGCCGCCATGACCCGCAGCGAGATCACCATCAAAGACACGGGCTACGATCACTTGGGTGTGATCCCAGATGTCTTCCGCAAACTCGGCATCGCCGTGGTGCGCAATGGCGACGACATCTTCGTTCCCGCTCAGGAACACTACACCATTACCAAGTTCATCGACGGAAGCAATATGACCGTGAGCGATGCGCCATGGCCCGGTTTCACACCCGACTTGCTGAGTATCGTACTT
>JANNYL010000305.1:0-12535 GCA_031410075.1 Flavobacteriales bacterium | reverse complement strand
CTGCGAAGCGCAGGTCGCCTACCTCTCGGCCTGCCAATTCGAGACTATCCACACACAGATAGCTCAGTAAATACGGATGATCGTAAAGCCGGAAAACACTTCCATCTCCTCCTACGAATCCGTGCAACGCAGGCCCGTCGTAGAACGGGTCCAGGTTCTCCAATTGCACCCCCGCCAGATCGAAATGGAGCGATGATCGCGGATCCTCACTGATCGTGCCACTGAGCGTGATGAATTGATCCACGTTCCGCAATTCCAACGTATCCACAGTTATGCTGTTCGTGTCCACCACGAAGTGCGCTGAGCGATCATTGATCCATGATCCACGACCGAAGTAGAGCGAGCTCGGGCGCAGATCCACTTCCACTTTGTGCCCGTTCACCACCAACGCATCCATTTTCAGATCGCCAGTGGTACCTCCATTGCTACCCTGCCAGCCAGCACGCAATTGCACTTCGTCCTGGTAGGCCTTGCCCGTGAGCTCGATGCCACTGATGTACGAACCATCACCAACACCCTGGCGTGCGCTCCGGAACCGGAAAGCAAGTACGTCGAGCGTTTTGTCCAGGACCACGTCAACCGAATCTCCACTGAACGCACCGAACTGGATGTGCGGCACCATCGCGTTCAAACCCAGATCGAACGTGCGACTGTCGAAATTTCCGGATGCGGTAGTGCCGCTATCAACGACCAAACCGGGCGCTACCAGGTCCAAGATCGGTTGCGCACGTTTGATGGTCGCTTCGAAACTGAAGCGTTGCTCTTCCTGTCCATAGCGGACTTCTTCCTGCAATGCCGGGAATACGCTGAAAACAACGCTCTTCAGGGCCGCAGGAAGTTTGGTTGGATAGAACGGACCGCGCACGTCCACATCGGCCGCACCGCTACGAAGCTGCAATAGTGCTTCGCCATTCTCCCGACTACTTAGCAACGATAGATCACCGATAAGCAGGTCGCATGAGTCCTCGCACCAGGTAACATCCTCCATGATGATGGACCCCTTGAGGCTATCTGGTGCCAGCTCGCCTCGAGCGACGACCCGCATGTTCAAGCCGCTGTATCCGGAACCTCCGATCAGGCCGAACGCCCGCGGATCGAAGTGCTGGAGATCCGCTGTGAAGTCCACCTTCGGCCATCGCCCGCGCAGGTCGGCAAGACCATTGAAATCCAATTGAAGACGGGGATCATCGCAGTGGAGTTCTCCGTTGAACAGGTTCTTCTCCAACCGGCCTTTCACGGTGATCCCTGTGATATTGAGTTTGTCGACATTGAGGTCCGGCACGGCACCTTCAAGCTCTGCTGTCATATGTGCGAAGTCGCGCCCGCTCGCTTTCACTTTCACATCGCAGGCTATGTTCCCCACAGTGGGATCGCCGACCACCCTACCAAGCGCGAATCCGCTAGTGACCACACTTCCGCGCAATTGGAAAATATCGGTGATCGTATCGCGAGCATAGGTAATGTCCGTTCTCAGCGCTCCCGCTTCAGTGGAGCTTTGCCCGTATGCGGTGAAAGAATTCACGAAGCCCGTGAAATTGCCCGTGAAAGAGACCGCGCCCAATCGCTCAACCTCGGCGGGGAGTTGCATACGCCCACGCTGAATGAATGGAGGAACGGGTAGTTGGGCCAGGTCAAGTGGATCGGTATTGAAATGGGCAACATCGATCACCATGAACGTATTGGGCACGTCAGGTAGGCCCGTGAACTCGACGTTACCCACGAACCGCGAACGGTCGCAGAAGCGAAGATCCATGTCCCGGCCTTTCAACTCGCTCACCGTACCACGGAACTTGCCGCTCACCAAAACCGGAAAGTCAACACCTTGAAGGCCCGGGGCGAACAGGGCGATATCGGAGAATTGCAAGCGTGAACTGTCCAGGTCCACGCGCATGAACACATTCGTCTCGAATTCATCGAAATCGGCCAAGCTGGTGGTCTCGAAGTGCAGTTGACCGTGCAGATCAGTGCCCGGAGTTTTGAGCCGCATACCCGCGATCCGGATCCCACGCGGACACACTTGCGTTCGGCCGCTCAATTCTTCCAACACGAGGCCGCTGTGGTCACGAAGCGATATGCCTTGCAGATCCAAGAGGATGCTATCACCCGCCACACGCACATCGGTTCCATGGATATCAGCCGTGTTCACGTCCACATGATCGAAATCAACGCCGTAGGGTTCACGATCCCGGTTGCCATCGATGAAGCTGAAGTGCAGGCGTTGTATGTCCAATTCGCCGCAATGGATCTTCCAATCCGCAGTGCCTTTGGTGGTGTCGTCGCTCGCGAGCTTTTTCAGGATATTGGTCAAGTTGCTGTGCGGATCACCCTGGATCTTGGCGAGGGCGAATCGCGCATCGTGCAATTCAAGTTGGCGAACGGTGATGCGCTCCGCTGTGGGATCCACTTTCAACCCACGAATTCGCAACTCTTGGACGGCGATCAGCGTGTCTCCGTGCAGGTCAGCAATAAAAACACCGTGCAAACGGTTCATGGCGAAGGGCCTGAGCTCGACGCGCTCGATACGTACCGTGATCCCCAGGTCCTTGCTCAGTTTATCGCTGAGGATCCCTGCTATCCAGGTTTGCACCACGGGATACAGAAGCAGGACAGTGACCACGAGAAAAAGGAACAGGATCGTTACGATGGTCAATACAGTCCATCGCACCACCCGCTTTATGCGCTTCCCTATGCTCTTCTTACCGCTCAGGTTCCTGTAGTTTCGGCCCGTGGATACACCAACTTCGAGCCAACTCGCGAAAATAGCCGCCAGTATTTGGCACTTCCTGACTTTCCAAGCTGGTTGCCAACGACTTGATGACGATATCCTGTTGAAAGTGACCCCCTATACCATCTCGCAATACACCATAGGCCAAGCTGCTTGCTCTTTTTCCGCATCACTTCGCCGAAGAGGTCGTTCCGTAGCTCCGGCTACACAACGACCTCTTCGGCTTGTCCTGCGAAATAATGGCTGCGCATCTTTAGCCTAGCCCGTATTGCGAAATAGTATTACTTGTCGATCCGCTATGCCATTATCCCACAGTGAACCGGTTATTCTAGGCATCGAGAGTTCGTGTGACGAAACCGCTGCGGCCGTTATGGTGGGAGGCCGTGTGCTCAGCAATGTGATCGCAACACAGGAGGTGCACACGCGCTGGGGAGGCGTGGTGCCTGAGCTTGCGAGCCGGGCGCATCAGGAGCATATCGTTCCGGTGGTCAAAGAGGCCATGAGCACAGCGGGCATCCGGAACGAAGAGTTGAGCGGTATTGCCTTTACACAAGGCCCTGGCCTGATCGGTGCGTTGCTCGTTGGCACCTGTTTCGCGCGGTCCATGGCGCAAGCATTGAAGATCCCGTTGTTAGCGGTGGATCATATTCAAGCGCATGTGCTCGCTCATCTGGTTCGCGACGGTGTTGATAGACCGGCCCCGGAATTTCCTTTTCTGAACCTGACCGTAAGTGGCGGCCACACACAACTCGTTCTCGTTCGATCACCCATGGATATGCGGATCCTCGGCTCCACCATGGACGACGCTGCGGGCGAGGCATTCGATAAAGGGGCGAAGATCCTGGGACTGCCCTACCCCGGGGGTCCATTGATCGACCGATATGCAGCCGAATACCACGCAACCAACGGCAACGCCACTGCGACAACCTTTTCGATGCCCGTGCCAGCGATGACGGGGCTGAACTTCAGCTTCAGCGGGATAAAAACCGCCTTTAGCCAATTGGTACGAAAAGGACTTTCGGCGGACCCGGCATTCATTGAACTCCGGAGGAACGAATTGTGCGCGGCGTTGCAAAACAGCATTATCGACCATTTGCTGGCCAAAGCGCGCAGGGCCATGCGGGAGCAGAACCTCGAGCGGATCGGTATAGCAGGTGGCGTGGCATCGAACAGCGGATTGCGCCAACGGTTGGAGGAACTCGGTGCGCGCGAAGGATGGCACGTTTTCATCCCTCCCCATGCGTACTGTACCGACAATGCTGCGATGATCGCGATGGCGGGACACTTTCTTCTCGAAGCCGGCCGGTTCGCTCCGTTGGACACGGTCCCGGTTGCCCGCATTCTTGCGTAAGAGCCTGTTTGGCGTAGGAAAGGCCTGAAGCTGTCAACATTTCGTTACGCACAACCGGTCTGTGGCACGATGGATGCCGTGACCGAGCCCGCTACATTTGCCACAACTGCGGTATTGGTCTTTTTCGTTATGAACGTGCGCAACGCCATCATCCTGCCTCTGCTCTTGCTTGCGAGTGGTGTGTTGGCCGTGCCTGCAACCGGGCACGCACAAGAGGCCGCCAAACTCATCGCCCAAGGAGATAGTCTGTTGGCGATGGATCGCCCGCAAAAAGCGATCGACAAGTTCACCCAAGCCATTGAAAAAGACGGCTCGGCCAACAGCTATTCAGCACGTGCGCGCGCTTGGTACCAAATGGATCGTATGGATCGCTTCATCTTGGACGCGGACAAAGCGCTCAAGCTGGATAGCACCCATGCACAAGCCAACTTCCAACGGGCTCTGTACGCTTTGCGCAGTGAAGATTTCCATAACGCTGAACGGTATGCGAGCACGTGTATCCGGCACGCACCTGTTTCCATGCGCAGCTCTGCTCTGGTGATCCGCGGACAAGCTCGTGCTGAATTGAAACAGAACAGCGGGGCGATCGCCGACCTTGAAGAAGGCTTGGGCGATCGAACGGAAGACCTGCCAGCCATGAAAACACTGGCTCGAGCCTACGACGCTGCGGGCGATCATGCGGCAAGTCTGGCAGTGCTTGAAAAGCTCTGCGCCGTTGAACCCTTTGATATTGGCAACTGGACCAACCGCGGCTTCGAGTTATCGGCGTTAGGCCGTTTTGAAGACGCACTCACGATCTATGGCGAAGCCTTGGCGCTGGACAAGGACGAGCCCACGGTGCTTAGCAACAAGGCGAATGCGCTCATGCAATTGGGCCGCGTCAATGAAGCGCTCAGCGATGTGCAACGGAGCCTGAAAAGCTACCCCTCGAACGCGCTTGCCTTGCGCACTCGTGCGATCCTGTTGGCGCGTAAGGGTGAAAAGGAAAAAGCCTGCGCCGATCTGCACCTCGCTCGTGTCCTGGGCGGAGTAGCCGATATCGACAAGCTCATCGAAGAGCATTGCGCAGGCACACAGCCAAAGCGCTGATCACCTGACCACCGCTCGCAAGGTGCGTTCCGTCCCGTCGGTGCCTTCCACATGCACCAAGTACACGCCCTTTTCGCCATCCAGATGGATCGAACACTGGCTGTTCACCAAGGGTACGGATGTTACCACCCGGCCAAGAAGATCCATGATCCGCACCTGCCCGGTCCTGATCCCGGTTGTTTGGACGGTGAAGTTCCCATCGCTCGGATTGGGAAGCACAGTAACCACAGCACCGAGCCTTTCTTCCTCTATTCCAGCAAACGGCGAGTTCGGCAACACCTCGAACCGATCGAGAGCTGCTTCCACCAAGTGGCCAGGGCTCGCATCCGATGTGTAGGCGATGAACTGCATGTTCGCTGTTGCAGGCAATAAACTGGTGATCGCCCATTGACGCAAGACCCATGTATGCGCACCAGGTGTGAACGCTGTTACTTCCTCGAGCGTGACGGTTTCATTCCCATTGGTCAGTTGCAGGAGAAATGAATCATTCAAACTCCCGCTTCCGCCACCGTTGAAAAACCAACGGTAATAACGGACCCATGGATCCGGAACTCCCGTTGCGTCGAACACTGGCGATGTGAGTTGCGTGGCTCCATTATCCACATCATCGTTCCCCGCATCACCTCCGTCGTTGCCGGTAACATAGGCTTGGTCAGCACAGTCGCCATCCACATCAACATCCGGTGCGCAAGCACTGTTGTCATACTCGGTCCCTACGGGTTCACCCCGTTCCCACACTCCGCGTGGGGCATCGCCGGCCACGGTCCATCCCAGGTCAAGGGCAAAGTCATCGGCATATCCCACTGGCAGCAAGACGATGATATCACTGGTAGCTTGCGAGATCAATTGCTCGCCCAGGCATACAGTATGATAACCCCATAGCCCTGCGGTAACCGTGTAGGTTCCTTCGAAAACCGCTGGGAATGTGAACTGCCCGTTCGCATCCGACGTGGTGGTGAAGTCATACAGATCGCTGTTGATGTTCACGACCGCACCAGCGATGGGCGTATTGGAGCCCGCCTCTGAAACCAGCCCACCGAATGCAAAAGATTCCAATGGAACAAGGGCCACATCCAGCGTTGTGACCTGGCCGTTCACCAGCACAACACCCTCGATCGTCGCATCCTCGAAACCAGCTGCGGATACCACTACTTGGTAGGTGCCCGCAACCGCTGATCCCGTGCTGTATAGACCATCGAAGCCAGTGACATCGGAAGCGTTCGTGCTCGTTATTGTAAGTGTAGCACTGCCCACCGGTGCCGAGGTCTGCACGTTCGTGATGATCCCTTCCAGTCTGCAAGCGGCCGTATAGGTGGGGCCTAGAATGTACAAGCCACCTTCGATGTCGCTCACGTACAAATTCCCGCTGGGAGCGTATGGGTAAACACCCCAAGCACCATTGAACCCATCTCCGGTGAACGGCGAAGTATCGTAGTGGCCGGTCTCTACGATGTTGGTTGGATCACTTACATCATAGATGGAAACGCCTTCGGTATAGTAGCTCTGGATCACAAAGCCGTTCAACCAGTACGTATTGTGTATGATGGCCTGCGACCCGGGAGAGGTTTGCAACTTGTCCAGGAACTGGATGTCCGTAGGGTCACTCACATCATACGCTGCGAGGTAGCTATCAGGCCGCTCATCCGTGGTAAAAATGTACTGGCCACTATCATCGAGCCAGCAGTTGTGGGTGAAGCTGTTCGGCGTGATCTGGGTACCCAGGAGAACAGGTGCCGCAGGGTTGGTGACATCCACGATGCTCATAAAGCCATCACTGATATGCGCGTTGTACAACAGGTTTCCACGTGCGTAACAATCATGCACATACCACTGGTCGAATTCGCCCACCTCCACAGGTGCTTCCGGATCTTGCGTGAGATCGTACATGATCACGCCGCCATTTCCCCGGTTGCTTCCGTTCAGGTACAGCCGGCCGTTCGTTTCATCAATAAAGAGGGAATGTGATGTGATCCAACCATCGCCTTGGAAAAGTGTGACCGGTAGTGTTGTACTCTGCGGCAAAGGGCTAAGGTCAATGATGAACAAGCCCGCTTCCGCCTCGGTGGTCATGTACGCATGATCATTGTACACCTTGATCTCCCGCCAAATGCTGGTGGGCCCCGGTGTGAAGAAGATCTCTTGCGGGTTGGCAGGATCCGTAACGTTCACAACACTGAGTCCACCGGTGTTGCCTCCGCTTCCGTTCACACCGACCAAGGCGTATTCGTTCCCGAGTTCATCGGTATAGCCCCAGATATTGCTCAGGTCACTATTGCGCAGTGCCTGATAGCTCAGGCTGCCTAATTCCGTGATATTGAGTTGCGCGGAAACGGGTGCGAGAGCGAGCATGAAGAAACCGCTCAGCAGGCTTGAAAAAGGGTAGTTTTTGAACATGCGGGCAAGGTAGAAGGATGCATTGATCCCAACGTGAACCCGCATACATATACCCAGCGTTCCGTGGGATCCTTGGCTCTACGCGTGATCCGGTAACCGTTCTATCACCCGGCGATCTAATTTGGGGCCGCCGAAACGCTCGAAAGCACCGGCCAACCGATGAACGATATCCTCTGCCCTACCGATTTCACGCCGGCTGCCGCGGTGGCACAGCGGTACGCCACCGCCATCGCCGCCAAGAGCGGTTCGTCCATTACGCTCTTGCATGTGCTCGATAAGCACCACCACCAAAGCGACGCCTTGGCCAATGCCAGCGCGCAAATGGGCAGTGCTGCCGATTCATTGCTTTTGTCGGTAAAGGTGAACGAGGTGTTCCGCGAGGGCGACCCGCTGAAACAGATCGTTGCTGAAAGTCAGAAACAGCACGCCCTCATGGTCCTGGGCACCCACGGGCCCAAGGGACTTCGACAGTCGTTGTTGGGAGCGGACATTTTGAAGCTCGTGCGACATGTTGCTGTGCCTTCGTTGGTGGTGCAGGCAGAAAGCCCAGCCGATGTTCACATGGATCGGATCCTATTGCCCGTGGCCGGGCACGATGACATCTCCGGCTTGCTTGATGCCGTTTGTCATCTCGCCCGCACCTTCGGTTCCGAAGTGCACGTGTTCCAAATTATGCGCCCCGGTGAACAACCGAGCGATCAGCTGATGAAGAACAAATCGATCATGTTGGATCGGCTGGCGAAGGATGGCATCACGCATGTTGAGGCCAACGTGCCCAGTTCGGTTTTCAGTTTGGGATTTGCGGAGCAAACCATTCGCTATGCCACCGAGATCGGTGCGGGATGCATTGCCGTTATGGCCAAGGCCAGTGCGGAATACACCTACATCGCCGATGCCGAGAAGGAGCGCTTGCTGGTGAACGACGCGAAGGTGCCGGTGCTGTGTGGGGTGTAATTCACCAGCATCGCCTTCGTACTCGATCGTATTACGTCAATCGAACCCCAAAGTAGCCTGCTTCCCCGGCTTGTAGCCGATGATAGGATCGTCCGGTGAGCGGTCTTCGACGCCCCCGGCCTCCGAGCCGGGGCCTATGCCGCTCGCCTTCTTGAACTGCTTCACTTGCGATTCTTACAGATCCTCTTCTTCCGGCGCTTCCAGATTGCCGATCTACTCATCGGTGATCAACATGGCTTGCTTCTCTTCCAATTCCACCGTCATCGGTATGAAGACCGGCGTGTTCAGTGCGAGTTCCTTCACTTTGTGCGGTGTAAGTCGATTGCCCAAGGCCTTCACTCCTTTCACGGTGATGAAATCCTTCAGGACGATATCCTCGTCCTCGCGTAGCGTACTGCGTTTGTCGTAGGCCACGTGTATCGCGGCATCCAGAACAAGGCTGTGCAGTGTCAGTTTACTGTCCGGGTGTTCGGTAATGAAGACCACCGGATCGCGCGAAGGCTCATCGATGGCGAAGCGCTTCACATTGAACTGCTGCTTCTCCCCTTCCCAATACACGGCGCTCACGATCTCTTTCGGGTTCCACTTCACCACCGTAAGGGCATCGTCCGGAAAGTGCGTGCTCAATGCGAACGGATAGAGCTGGTATTGCCCGCTGGCCATGATCGCCAGGATCCGGTCCTCACCACCGAAGCGCCCGAGGTATCGTCCGTGGCCCGTGTCGTTCAGGCGGCGCACGGTTTCATCGAACCAGATGGGGATCGCTCCCAAGGTGCTGCCGCCCCGCTCCTTTTGTGTGACTTTCTGCACCATGTAGCGCGTGAGCAGATTTCCCTGGCTGCTCCGCCCTTTCACGAGCATCTGCCCGAAGTCCACATCGAACTGGCTCTTGCGCAAATTGGGGCGTGGTCGCAGTTGGATCCGCACGGTTTCACTCGCGCCATCGGGGTTCGCCGTGAAGTACAACACCTTGCTTCCTGGTGTTCCCTTGGTGAGGTCATACACGTTGTCGCGCACGATCCCCGTTACGGCGAAGCGCTTCATGTAGTAGGCACCTTGGGGACCATCCTGGTAGATGAGGTGGTAAATGGTACGCTCATCACCCTTCTTCCACACGCCCACGTGCAACAGGCCTTTCCCAATGAATTTCTTGTCGGCGACCTTCGTTACGATCATCGTTCCGTCCTCGCGGAAAACAATGATGTCGTCGATCTCCGAGCAATCATCCACGAACTCGAAGCTGCGCAGGCTCCAGCCCATGAAGCCTTCGGCCCTGTCGAGGTAGAGTTTCTTGTTCGCAACAGCCACCTTGGTGGCTACGATCGTATCGAAGGTGCGCAGTTCGGTTTTCCGTTCTCGACCCGCTCCGTACTTGCGTTTCAGTTCCTTGAAGTGATCGATGGCGTAGTCGACGATCGCGTCGAGTTTCGCCTGTGTTTCAGCGATCGCCTCTTCCAAGGACCGGATGTGCTCATCGGCCTTGAACGCATCGAACTTGCTGATCCGCTTGATCTTGATCTCGGTGAGTTTCAGAACGTCCTCATCGGTCACGGGTCGGCGCAGCTCCTGGATGTGCGGCTTCAGTCCTTTGTGGATGAAGCTGATGACCTCTTCCCACGTTTCGGCCTCTTCGATCTTGCGGTAGACCTTCTTCTCGATGAAGATCTTCTCCAGCGATGCGAAATGCCATTGCTGATCCAACTCACCGAGCTTGATCTTCAGTTCCAGTTCGAGCAAGCGCAACGTATTGTCCGTGCTGTTCTTCAACAGTTCGGTAACGCCCACGAAGCGCGGCTTGTCGTTCTCGATCACACAGGCGTTCGGCGCCAGGCTCATCTCGCAATCCGTGAACGCATACAGCGCATCGATCGTATTATCCGGTGATACGCCGGCCGCAAGGTGGATCACGATCTCCGCGTTCTCGGCCGTGTTGTCCTCCACATGCCGCACCTTGATCTTGCCTTTCTCGTTGGCTTTCAGAATGCTTTCGATCAAGCTTACCGTGGTGGTACCGAACGGAATCTCATTGATCACCAACGTCTTCGCATCTTCCTTGCGGATGCGCGCCCGAACGCGCACGCGCCCGCCTCGCTCGCCGTCGTTGTAGTTCTCCACATCCGCCATTCCACCGGTGTGGAAGTCGGGGACCAACTTGGGGTTCTTGCCGCGCAGCACCGCGATGCTGGCGTCGATAAGTTCGTTGAAGTTGTGTGGCAGGATCTTGCACGATAGACCCACCGCGATGCCTTCGCCACCCTGCGCGAGCAAGAGCGGAAATTTCACCGGAAGGAAGATCGGCTCCTTGTTCCGGCCATCGTAACTCAGTTGCCAATCCGTGGTCTTCGGATTGAACACGACATCGTGCGCGAACTTGCTCAGGCGGGCCTCGATGTATCGCGGAGCTGCCGCACTATCACCCGTAAGTGTGTTGCCCCAGTTGCCCTGGCAATCGACCACCAGGTCTTTCTGGCCAAGTTGCACGAGCGCATCACCTATGCTCGCATCACCGTGCGGGTGGTACTGCATGGTGTGGCCAATGATGTTCGCCACCTTGTTGTAGCGGCCATCATCCAGGTCCTTCATCGCGTGAAGGATGCGCCGTTGCACCGGTTTCAAGCCATCGTACAACGCTGGCACCGCGCGCTCGAGGATCACGTAGCTGGCGTAATCCAGGAACCACTCGCGGTACATACCGCTCACGCTGTACGTGCCCGCCTGGCCAGCACTCGGGATGCTGCTCTTCGGCGAGGTGCTTTCCGGCGCGTTCTCTTCGCCGTTCGCTTCGGGAATGGTTCCGTTCTCGTTCTCGTCGCTCATGGCAAGGTGCCGCAGATCGTTTCCGCGCGGCCGTGGTGGTAATTGTTCGAGAGGCTCACTTGAAGACAAACCTCCTGGCCTGGATCAGCGGGAGCGCGGTAATAGGTGAGCAGATCGCTACCCGCTGGGAATTGGAGAACGATCTCTGAAACGCCAGCCGCTTGATCCTGCACGAAAACATTATAGCTCTGGGGTTCCAAAAAAAGCCCGCTGGCTACCCTGAACTGAAAAGCTTGACGCGTCAGATCCCCATTGATGACCTCGGTGTACGTGGTGTCGAACGCGAATACCGGGGGGCCAACGTACTCGCGATCGAACGGGTTGTTGTTCAACTTCTCCAAGTCCAGATCATCCTTATAACACCCGCAGAGCAACGGAAGAAGGGCGATCAGCCAACGAGCCGTACGAATGGGAAATGGGATCGTCCTCATCGCAGGTTGATGTGCATGCCCGTCATGAAATAGCCGCCGCGTTCCGATGGCAGCCAGACCAGCCCATCGAATTTCACACGCTCCGTGTCGTTGAATTTCGGGGCAACCCGCTTGGCGTTGCGCAGGATCATCCAGGTTGACCCAACAGCGACGGCCGCGAACAGTCCTGCGGTCACATAGAACACGCCACGTTTATCGCTCAGGTCCGTCTTGTGACCCGGGATCAGCACATCTTTCAGTTGCGCAATGGACTGCGGATCGGATCCGGTTCGATAGGCCTCTTCATCGGCCTGCAATTGATCGTGCGCGTTCTTGAACTTACCGAAACTGACGCCAGCCAACACCCCTGTTCCAACGATCGCGAGTGTGGGCAGCGCGGTCATGAGCAGGTTCCGCTTCTTCATTTCATGCACTTCGCGATCATACGCCCGGTACGAATCGCTGTATGGCAGATAGAGCACAATGTCCCTGGTGCGGCCCTCGACGACCGTGATCGTTGTGTCCACCATGCGCCGCTCGGGTGCCCAGAACGTGAAGTGGTGCGGCCCTGCGCTCAACTCCACTTCCCGCTGTTGCATGCGGAACTGGTGATCCAGAACGAACGAGAAGTTCCCACCGGGATCAACGATGAAGCGAAGTTTGCCGGCCGCTTGCGCCGAGGCGGACGAATTCAACAACACGCACACCTGAACGCCGATGTACCAATAGCACCATTTGTTCGCATACGTCCGCATCACGCCTCAGCTTCTACTTCGTTCTCTTCCAGCTTGCGCG
>JANNYL010000304.1:0-1217 GCA_031410075.1 Flavobacteriales bacterium | reverse complement strand
ACACGGTCGATCCAGGAGGACCATGCCCGAACGATGAGGCCGTGGTGACCGTTCAACTAGGAGAGCCGGGCTTGGCTGGAAGTGATGCTGAATGGAGCGTTTGTTCGAGCGAGTTGCCTGTTGATCTGTTCAGTCTGTTGGTTGATGCGAACAGCACAGGAATTTGGTTCAACAGCTCGGGCGATCCATTCAACGGGAACACCTCCGAAGGCGGGTTGTACACCTACATCGATTACGCGCAACAGCCCTGTTCCAATGACACAGCGATCATCAGCTTGATCGTTCAACAAGCAGCATATGCCGGAGAGAACGGCACGGCAACGTTGTGTGCGAACGGCCCATCGGAAGCGTTGATCGACCTCTTGGGTGGTGTGCCACAAACCGGCGGAACGTGGACGGATCCCAGCAACGTTGTCATCTCCGGGATCCTGAACCCCGCTATCGCTGCTTCCGGCTTGTACACCTATACAGTGGAATCCATCGCTCCTTGTGCAAGTGATGAAGCGCTATTGGCCGTTGTGATCGACCCATGCACGGGGATAGGATCAATTGACAATGATCGTTTCCAGTTGAACTGGATAGCGAGCGAGGCAGCAGATGTAGCACTCTTCACCTCACCTGACCTGAACAACGCCACATTGACCATTATCGATGCAGCAGGTCGTTCTATGCGTTCTTGGAATGGCATCAGCTCGCGTGGACGCCTGACCATCGATGTCCGCGACTTGTCTTCTGGCTTGTATGGATTGCGCATACAGGACGGTGTGCGAGAAGCGATGGTGCGCTTTCTGCATTGATCTTCGTTGAAAAGCCTGGGTCACTGTTGGAAGAATCCCAACGGACCTGAAGAGCAGAGGAGAGTGTGTAAAGGCACGGCCCTGCTGAGTTCTGCCGATCCACAACACGATCGATCGTTCAAAAGTGCGCGCGCTGAACTTGCACAGTGGATCCGATGCCATCCACATTTGGCACACACTGTTCATTGAGCGAATGAAGAAAAAAGACCGGAAGATCTTTGTGCTGGATACATCAGTGATCCTGTACGACCACTCGGCGATCGAATGCTTTCAGGAGCACGACGTGGCCATCCCGATACAAGTGCTGGAAGAACTTGATACGTTCAAAAAAGGAAATGATAGCGTCAACTACCAAGCGCGTGAGTTCATCCGCCATCTGGACGGCATCGCGAAGGGTGACCTGCTGACGGATTGGACCCC
>JANNYL010000303.1:0-2259 GCA_031410075.1 Flavobacteriales bacterium | reverse complement strand
GAACACGAAGAACGTAATGCACAGCGCCCAGATGTCATGATAGGACACCTTCCCGAGCAGCCCGAAGCCGATGCCGTAGAAGAACACCACGTACAGGATGGATTGCGCCAGGTAGTTGGTGAGCGACATGCGCCCCACATGGCCGAATGCGTTGAAAAGGGGAGCCAGAAGCCCTCTGCGGTACAGCAGGATGATGGAGGTGGAATGGAACAGCGCAATGCCCATGACAGCGCCTTGAAAGAACGGGAATGATCCATGGGAGAACCAGGGGTTCGCCATGAGACCCGCTTTGCCGGCGTAGCTGAGAACCCACGGGACCGGGAGCGATAGCAGGCCGATCCACCACATCACCTTCACGCGACGGGCATATTCCTCCAGCCGACCGAAGAGGTCCTTGCGCAGGAGCCAATAGCCGAAGAGGATGCAGCCCATGGCGTGGCTGTACACATAGACCATGATCCCGGTGCGCTGAAAAAGCTCTTGGATATGATAGTTGGCCACCGCTATCACGCGGATATCATCCGCCATGAGGCCCGGATAGTATGCCTCTGCCATACCGGGTGCGAATGCCGCCGTGAACACATACTGGGCGAAGGCAGAGTGGGCCCACGTGATACCAAAGCCAAATACGATAGCGCACGTGAGCACCACCTTGTCCGATGCACGATGCACAAGCAGGAGGACCAGCCCAGCCAAAGCATACACATGCAGGATGTCCGCCCACCAGAGGCACAGGTTCAAAAGGCCCAATACGAACAGAATGCCCATACGCCGCAGGAAGAACGCACCTGCTGCCGTGCCATTGGCCGCAATGCGCTTCAGGAGCAGGCCGAAACCATACCCGAAAAGCATGGCGAACAAGGCGATGAATTTCATATCGAAGAGCCAGTGATGGATCGCCACGAGCACACCGTCGACGGACCATGTCACCCCCGCCAGCATGGCCCGCGGGGTGGTATAGTCAACGATCGCGTGCAGGTTTGCCAGGAGCACACCGAACAGCGCGAAACCGCGCAACACATCCAACAGGGCCACGCGCTTGGCTTGCTGCACCGGTGCTACACCACTCATCGACCCGCGTGTTGCATATCGGCGATCACTCCATCCCGGTTCAAGCCCGGGACCCCCACACTCACCATCGTCACCCTCTTCAACAAGTATATCACCTTCTCTTTGTTATCCACGAAGCGGTAGGTGTTGAACTTCTCGGCGATGGTGGGGTCGCTGGGCTTCTTCATGCTTTTCGTTCTACCACTTTGATCTCTTCCCCCCTCAACCCATAAAGCTGGTACACCAAGCATCGATCTCCTGGTGCAAAGTGGCATCAGGCCTCTGGCCTGTGCTTTTGCGTACGGTGAATCTCCACATACCCACCGCCTTGCGCATGGTTGGCGATGTACTCCTCGATCCGCTCCAGCTCGCGCTCGTTCCGAACCAAGTGGTCATAGCTCTCATCGAACCACAGTTGGCCGGTGCGGCCCAATTCCTTGTTGATCGCCTTCGCTGTGAAGGACTTCCAACTATGCAGCATGCCCGACAGTTCAATGCCGGCGACGGGCGCTGCCAGGACATGCACATGGTTGGGTGCCACAGCGAACGAGCCCAAGGCATAGCGCACACCGTTGAAGTGATGGAAGGCGTCGATCATGATCCGGCGCGGGCCTTCCTCCTTCAGCACGCACGAACCGGATCCAGCATCCAACCATTGCTGCACGCGTTGGTTGAACAGGTCATAGTAGGTCTTTCGTTGTTCCTTGGTCAGGTTCTTGGGCGCCTTGGCCCCATGCACGCGCTGCCAGTGCTCGCGGTCCTGTTGCAGTTGTTCGCGCTTCTCGCGGGGAAGGCTGTCGCCAAGCCGCCAAGTGATGAAGTACAGTTTGCCCTCCTGCCTCCAATGCGGCAGGTTGCGCTCGGTGATCCGGGTTTCGGCATGGTCATCGAAGAACAGGTCCAAAGTGCCTTCCTGCACTGGCAAGATGCCAGTGCCACTTTGAGCTGCTGGATCCAAAGTGGCATCAGGCGTCCCGCCTGTGCTGTTGTGCTGCACTGGCAGGATGCCAGTGCCACTTTGAGTGCTGTCTTGCTTGCTCATCTCAGTTCACTTCCCCTCCACCACCGCCACTTCCTCCTCCGTCAACCCATACAACTGGTACACCAGCGCATCGATCTCCTTGTCCGTCTTCGCGATCTCTGCGCTGAGCGCTTGGGCCTTGGCTTTCTCGGTGGTGAAGTAGCCCAGCCACTCCGCCTCTTCGGCAA
>JANNYL010000302.1:0-6401 GCA_031410075.1 Flavobacteriales bacterium | reverse complement strand
GCTGGAGAAACCTTCCAACGTATCGGGCCATACACCATAGACACTATCGGCGTACAACTGGTTCGGTGTGCATTGTGCGTTGGCTGCTGAACCGATGACGATAAGCAACCCTGCGAGTACAGTTCTTCTCATGCTTCCTATTGGTCTTTTTTGACGTCTTTTTCGATCTCTTCCATGAAGAGCAGATCCATAGCCTCGTTGGCGGTAGGTGTAATGGAAAGAACACTTTCCAATTGGCTGATCTGCACCAACTTCAAGACGGGCTCTTGCAAGGCGCAGACCACCAAGGTCCCATTCACGCTCTTGCACAAGCGGTTCGCCACGAGCAAAGCACTAAGACCGCTACTATCGCAATAGCGGGTGTTAGCCATGTCGATGATGACGTTCCGCACGCCGGTCTTGTTCAGGTAAACCAATTCGCTCTTGAGCTCAGGAGCACAGGTGGTATCCAATTTGTCCACGTTGCATTTGATCAACGTGTACTTGCCTTTGTCCTCTATTGTAAAGTTCATGGCTGCGCTTGAAAATGGTAAGCGTTGTCGTCAAAGATAACCGTGCGCTCGAATGCGCCAACGATGTTGAAAGCCTTGACTACTGGGCGCGAGGAATACGTGCAGCCAGCAGATAGATCACCGCCATCCTTACAGCTACGCCATTTTCCACCTGATCCAAGATGATGCTGTTCGTATGATCCGCTACTTGTGAAGTTATCTCCACTCCCCTGTTGATAGGTCCCGGATGCATGATCGTGATCTGCTTTCCAGCTCGGTCATACCGCTCTTTCGTAAGCCCGTAGAGCATGGCATACTCCCGCAAGCTGGGAAAATTCGAAATGCCGTCACTGCCCTGCCGCTCCAACTGAATACGCAGCATGTTGGCCACATCGCACCAACGCAAGGCTTTGTCCAGGTCATGTTCCACTCGCACACCCAGGCTCTCGACATGGCGAGGCATCAACGTCGTAGGCCCACAAAGCATCACTTCCGCACCCAATTTTTTCAGGCAATGGATATTGCTCAACGCCACCCGACTATGCAGGATATCTCCGACAATAACCACTTTGACCCCTTTGATCCGACCTAGCTTTTCACGAATACTATAGGCATCAAGCAATGCTTGGGTAGGGTGCTCGTGAGTTCCATCCCCTGCGTTCACAATGCAGGCGCGCACATGTTTGCTCAGGAAGACCGCAGCTCCGGGATCAGGGTGGCGCATGACGACCATGTCCACCTTCATCGCGAGAATATTGCTCACGGTGTCAATGAGCGTTTCACCTTTCTTGGTGCTACTGCTGCTGCTGCTGAAGTTGATGATATCGGCACTCAAGCGCTTTTCAGCGAGCTCGAAACTGATCCGCGTTCGCGTACTGTTCTCAAAAAAAAGATTGGCGATCGTGATATCCCGTAGCGACGGAACTTTCTTGATGGGTCGAGCAAGGACTTCTTTGAACCCATCGGCCGTTCGAAATATGAGATCGATGTCAGCCACACCAAGGTCCTGAATACCGAGCAAATGGTCGGTACTCAGCATTTCCGAAGTATTGGCCCGCTCGCTCATCGGTCGGTGGGAGTTGAACGCGACGGCGGAATGGATCCTTCTCGCTCTTGGCCAACAAGCAATAGCACACGGTCTTTTCCATCAACCTCTTTCCATTCCACACTCACACGTTGCCCATCAATACTATCCACCCATTTGCCGACAAAATCAGGCTGAATGGGGAGCTCCCGGCTGAACCGCCGATCGATGAGTACCATCAACTGCACGCTGCTAGGACGACCGAAACTGAGCATGGCATCGAGCCCAGCACGAATACTACGCCCGGTATGGAGCACATCATCAATAAGCACAACGCGGCGATCATCGAGTGAGAAGTCCAGCTCTGTTGCACTGGGGCTTGCCGTGACCGACCGATGGCGAAAATCATCCCGATGGAAGGTGATATCGAGCTCACCATAAAGCACATTCGCCAGACCTGTGATCTTCTCGAGCTCCTTCTTCAACCGACGAGCGAAAAACACACCACGAGGCTGAAGGCCGATAAGGGCCGTGTTACCCAAGTCGCCGTGGTCTTCGATCAGTTGGTGGCAAAGGCGCTGCAGTGTAAGCCCGAAGGCCGGTCCTTCAACGATGGTAAGCGCCTTCATTCCGGGTGGCGAAGATAGACCGGAGAGCTCCGCAAAGCATATCCGTAGCAACCCTGAACAAACACGGATCGGATACGTTGGCTCAGCTTGTGATAGAACTACCGCAGCAACACATTCGTCCCCCAGAGCACCCACATGGTTACAGCGCATATCGTACCGAACGCAGCCAACTTGAACCCAATGGACGATCGGCGCAAACTCTTTGGAGAATAGCCCTTGCCGCGTTTCAGCATCCACCGGCCCCAAAGATTGAACATGATGGCCAGTACTCCAACGATCGTTCCTGGCACACACAGGTGCCGGGCGAATGCCAGTGGGATGCTGATGGCGCCGAACACGAGTGTGACCTGCGAGAGGGGCAACTTGCGGGCATCCATCATTCGCTGGCTTTGGCAAGCAACCGTTCATGCAAGGCGAGTACCTGTGGGATGATCATCTCCATTCCATTGTTTTCGATCACCATGTTCGCCACATGCGATCGCTGCTCGTCGCTGATCTGATTCCGCATGCGGAGTTGAACCTGTTCCGCAGTGATACCATCGCGCGCCATGACCCGCTTTGTCCGTTCCTCTTCAGGGGCCGAAACCACGATCAACTGATCGAGCGACTTGTACCAGCCTATATCCACCAGCAACGCAGCCTCCAGCAAAACGTAGGGAGATCGCTGTTGATCAACCCATTGCGAGAATCGTTTGCGCAGCGCCGGATGTGCGATGGCGTTGAGCCGGGCCAGAGCCTCGGGGTTGCTGAAGACAATGGATGCCAGCACGGCGCGGTCGAGGTGGCCATTGGGATACACGCTCTCTCCAAATGCTGTTATTACCGCCTGCTTCACTGCCTCATTCTCTCCGAGTAGTCGCTTGCTTTCATCATCGGCATTGAACACCGGTATGCCCAGCACACCGAATACGCGTGCAACGGTGCTTTTACCGCTGCCGATACCACCGGTGAGCCCTACGGAATACATGCGCACTATCGCACCACAACTAACTCGCTTTTGCGGTCTCCTCGGTAAGCTGCATGGTACCGTCCGTGGCAATTGCGGACTTCTCGAAACGCAGTTTCACGTTGGTATCAGCTTGTATGAGCACCGTCTTATCGCTTACCTCCACTATGGTGCCGTGCAGGCCTCCAATGGTCACCACCTTGGCGCCTTTTTGCAGTGCCTCCCTGAACTTCTTCGCCTCCTTGGCCTTTTTGGTCTGTGGCCTTATCATGAAAAAATAGAAAACGATGAAGATCAATCCGAATGGAACGATCATGGACCAGATACTACCTGTACCGGGGGCGGGTGCTGCTTGCAATAAGACGGAGACGGAATTCATGGTGAAGTTTTCTTGATGTGGTTTGTTATTACGGGGTAACGGAAGCGCCTCCCCCTACTCTACCAATGTCGCACCGGGCAGGGCAACAACATCCCCTTTAAGGAGGAGTACGGTGGTAGGTGGCTGCGTATTACCGGTAACGGTGATGGTTTTTTCTTGAAGACCACTGCGACCTTCACTATCGAAGCGAATGGTAATTGTGCCTTTGGCGCCGGGTTGAACAGGTGTTCTCGGCCAATCCTTTCCAACCGTGCAACCGCATGTGCCGCGCACGTCGGTGATGATCAGATTGGACTCACCAATGTTCGTGAAGCTGAAGATTTTCTCGACCTGCGTCCCTTGCGCCACCTTACCGAAATGCATGGTGGTACTATCGAACGAGAGTTTGGCCACGGCACTACTGTCCAAAGGCGCATAGCCGCTCGCTGGAATGGTCAAGCTCTCGGTAGTGATGGCATTGGGGTCCTTTTCAGTGTGGTCCGTTAATTGGCACCCGATCAATAGTGCGAGCCATAAGCCAAAGGCCAGAGTCCGAAGGCTAAGCGACAGAAACCGGAGTCCATTGCTCGCGGAACGAACAGTGCCATTGTGATCGCGTTCAGAGTTGCACGGAAAATGGGCAAGCACCTTTGGTCGCTCGAAAGCGTCCAAGGCTTGTGGCTTGCGGCCTGGAGCAAAAACCGGTATTCTCATCAGTTCTCCAAAAGTCCGCGTCCAACTTTCTTGATACTACCGCTCTCCTTGCCTTCTATGAAAAGCTTGTCCAGGATACCGTTGATGAAGGCTTTGCTCTTCGGCGTGCTGTATGCTTTGGCAATCTCGATGTACTCGTTCATCGTGACTTTCGTTGGTATCTGGTCGAAGACCTTCACCTCTGCAAGAGCCATCTTCATCAGGATCATGTCGCTTATCGCGATCCGGTCAGCTTCCCAATTGGCAGCCTTGTCGCCAATATGCTTTTCATGTTCCTCGCCCAGGTCGATCGTCTTCCGGTAAAGCGTGCTGATGAACTCGCGTTCTTCGGCAGGTTCGCGATCGAGGTCAGTGAGTGCCAGATCCGTATCACCGGGTTTCAATTGTTCAATGCTGCGTTTAACCAAGCTACAGGCAAGATCAAGGTCTTCCAGCCAATAGATGCTCTTGTTCTCACAGTAGTCATGCAACGGCTCGAAATCCGATATGTGGTCCAAAAAAAGATGCAGTACCAATGCTTGGTCCTTTGCGAATGATGTCGTGGTCGCTTCCGCGTATCGCTTGTACTCCTCGCTCTCTTCGAACTGCTTGTACAATTTGTTGAGCATTTCGCCTTGCCCCATCCATCCAAGCCTGCGCTTTTCGCTCTCCAGGAGAAGGCGTTTGCTTTCGCTCAACAACACCATGATCGGGTTCTCCACGAACCGGAGCACAGGATTAAGGTCATGCGCTGTCGGCAGATGTTTCTGCTTGCGATCCAGAATACGATTGCCGGCTATGCGATGGATCTCTCCGAAGAGCAACATCAATTGAACGTACAGGTCAAAGGTGCGCTCAACGCTAAGGAAGATCTCCTTCTCGATCTTGGCGGCGCTTCCACCATCACTCTGCCCAAAAGCATACAGAGCCTGATAGACCTTGATGCGCAAATAGCGTCTGTTCAGCATTTATAGGGAACGGAGGCCCGCTTGTTTCATACTGCGCACACGTGCTTCAGCCGCCTCATTGGCTGCCAAGTACGTGGGGATCTTCTCCTCCTGGCTTCGTTTGAAAATGGCCAATGCTGTGTTGTAGATATTCTCGGTCTGGTTCAAAGCGGCCTTCCGGTTGTATCCCCTGCGCTCCCAGCTACAGTTGATGATACCACCAGCGTTGATCAAGAAATCAGGAGCGTAAAGGATCCCTTTTTCCATCACCGCCATGCCATGCTTCTTTTCGTCGGCCAATTGGTTGTTCGCTGCACCGGCGATCACACTGCACTTCAACTGTGCGAGAGTTTCGTCGTTCACGGTTGCACCCAGCGCACATGGCGAATAGATGTCCACATCCAAACCATAAATGGAATCCGGCTTCACGAGATGCACAGCAGGCTGATCCGCTTTGATGGCAGCCAACTTGTCTTCGTGTATATCGGTCAGGTAAACCGTTGCGCCTTCTTTTATCAAGTGTTCGGTCAGGTATCTACCCACGTTACCCGCACCTTGTATGGCGACTTTCCGGCCGCTCAGGTTATCATTTCCGTAGGCTGTTTTGGCTGCGGCCTTCATTCCACAGAACACTCCATAAGCAGTAACCGGTGATGGGTCTCCGCTTCCACCCATCTCTTCCGGCAAGCCCGCGACGTATGGTGTCTCCTTGCGAATATTCACCATCTCCGTGGTGCTCATACCTACATCCTCCGCCGTGATGTACCGTCCGTTGAGGCTATGAACGAAACGGCCGAATCGACGAAACATGGCTTCGGTCTTTTGCGTGCGGGCATCACCGATGATCACCGCTTTACCACCGCCAAGGTCAAGACCGGCGAGAGCGCTTTTGTAGGTCATACCTCTGCTCAACCGGATCACATCATGCAAAGCTTCAGCCTCGCTGGCATATGGCCACATGCGTGTTCCTCCCAATGCGGGTCCCAGAGTTGTGTCGTGCACCGCGATAATGGCCTTCAAGCCAGTTGCGCGGTCGTGGCAGAAGAGGACCTCCTCATGGTCACTCACTTCCATACGGTCCAGCACGCCCAGCGTGGTGGTTTCGGCGGCGGTTTTTACTGACATGCGCGAAGATTTTGTTCGATGGCGTGCGAAGCTCGATCGGAAATACCGTATTCGATAAAGAAGTTTGAGGAACGCCGATCACTCAACGGATCAATGTGCACCGGGCACATGGTTGGTGTCAGTCGTTTCATCCGGAACTGGTCTGCGATGGTTGGTAAGAACAAAGCCCACAGTGCGGTGGACGGGGC
>JANNYL010000301.1:0-1766 GCA_031410075.1 Flavobacteriales bacterium | reverse complement strand
CGGTAACCGATGAAGAATCGATCGGGTTCCAGATCATTCTTCCGCTGGCATCTTCGTTCCCGCTGAACAGTTGCATAGCAGGGTCGCCAACTTGCGTAGGTATCCGCACAACAAGTCCGCCCTGTGTAATGCGTAATGTGTTTCCACCTTGGCTGGCTGTTACATTGATGGCACCCCCACTGCGCAGCAGCCGCATTGTGCCGTTGTCGTTGCCCACGGTCTGCTTGTTCAACCAGATCATGTCGCCGATCCCCAAGACCTCTACCAAGGACACCTCCACCTGACCAGTCACCAACGCACCGTTCGCATAGCGAAAAGCACCGGGTTCGAAATCCAAGCGCGTGCCTTCGGAACCGATTAGCTGTCCTCCGGTGGCGGCGCTAAGGCTGAACCCCTGCGTGGCATCAGCGATATTGTTCGTGAAAAGCTGTTGGAACACAGCTGAGGTAGGCGTGGGCGTAGGCGAGGGAGTATCGCTAGTCTCCTCTTTGTTGCATCCCCAGATCGCAGCAGTGGCGAGGAGGGTGATCAGAAGTGCTTTGCTGGTCTTCATTGGAGTAAGTCTATGGTTTTGGTTCAATGTTCGATCCGGTGATCGTACTGATTCTGCTGGATAGGGTCGGTACCATATTCATGTAGACGCATTCCAAAGCAAAAGGCTGCTTCGATGGAGCAGATTGTTTTTTTCACAAAATGGCAGAACGTAAATACCCGAAACGAAAAGCCCCGAGGAATTCTCCTTGGGGCTTTTCATAATTCGTAGTGGTCCTCTTATGGCAACTGCTCCAACCGCGTGCTGTTCGGTGTGGTGCTGCCAATATTCACCAGGATCGGATCGCGGTCGTTGGTTGCTCCGGTGTATTTGACACTTCCGTCCATGTTCACGTCTTCGGGTCGGTAGCCCGTGAGTACGTTGTTCGGAGTTGTGCCGCCGATGAATAGAATGATAGGGTCGCGATCGTTGGAGGCTCCCGTGTATTTGATCGAGTTGTCCAATGCCACGTTTCCTTCCCAGAGCACCTGCGTTCCGGCAACATCTTTACGTGCACCGGTTCCGTATGTAGTGGTCGCCAGCAATTTGAAGTTCACGGTGGCGGTTGTGCTGCTCAGTGCTATGGCCGAACCGGACATGATGCCCAGGTGATTGCGATGGCGCACAACCACGCGGTACGATCCGTTCGCTACGCCCATAGCTACAGGTCGTATACCATCAAGATCAACAACATCACCATTACGTTGTAGCAAGGCAGGGCGCGCGGCGCGCAGGGTGGTCAACGTTGTTGCATCGCGCAATTCAACCCACACCCAATCGACAATGGCGTTGTTGCCCGTTACGTTCAATACGGCTTGCGGAATGGTGCGTGGTACCGTGGTTCCTACCGTGGTATAGCCCATTGCCGTGTATGGTTCGGTGAGCGGGATCATGTTCAACGAACGCAGGCCGTCGGTCATAAGCCCGGTTGCTTGATCGTAAGGACCACCCAACGCGGCGATCACAGAAAGCTTGGCGCGGCTGGTTTGCCCTTCGGCGACTTTCACCCATTGATTAGTGGATAGGTTGTAGAATTTGTCTGTTGTACCACTTGGCCAACGGACCACGGCTGAATCCGCCATCAGCGCCGTCCCCATCCCGAAGTGGCAAGTGGACGAGCACACGATACCATAGCTCTCGCCTGCGCGTATCTCACGCATTTGCTTGCCCCACCCGCCGTAAAGCGTAACACGCGCACCTACGCCGTCGCGATTGCTTGTACTTCCTGTGAGCT
>JANNYL010000300.1:0-4977 GCA_031410075.1 Flavobacteriales bacterium | reverse complement strand
GCGGATCTGGTGCGTGCGACCGGTCTCCAACTTGCACTCCACCAAGGTGACGTAGGTGAATCGTTCCACCACCTTCCAATGCGTGATCGCGGTTTTGCCTTGATCACCATCAGGGAATACCTGCATCACCGTGCGGTCCTTCGGTGAGCGGCCGATGTTGCCTTCTATCGTTCCTTCTTCTTCTTCGAAATCGCCCCAAACCATGGCCAGGTAGCGGCGGTCGTTGGTGCGATCGAAAAATTGCCGCGCGAGATGCGTCATGGCCTCATCGGTTTTACCGATCACCATCACACCGCTCGTGTTCTTGTCCAACCGATGCACCAGACCTGGGCGTGCATCCTGCCCGGCTTGACCGGGCATCTGCACCTTCTTTGCTTGTTGTCCGAAGTGATAGAGCAATGCGTTCACCAAGGTGCCGGTCCAATTGCCATGGCCAGGGTGCACCACCAAGCCTGCTTGCTTGTTGATGATGAGGATGTGTTCGTCCTCGTAAAGCACCGTCAACGGAATGTTCTCCGGCTGTAGATCAACCTCGCGCACTGGCCATGGCAACACCATACTGATGTCGTCCAAGGGCTTCACTTGATAGCTCGGCTTTTGCGCCTTGCCGTTCACGCGCACATGCCCGCCACGCGAGGCGGTCGCAATGCGGTTCCTACTAATGTTCGGTAATCGCTCGAACAGGAACTTATCCAACCGCAACAGCCCTTGCCCTTTGTCGCAGACAATGCGATGATGCTCGTACAGTTCCTGTTCTTCGGAAAGATCAGAACCTTCGGGCAGATCCTCGGGGAAGCGCAGTTCGGGTGCTTTCTCAACAGGCTTCTTCAGTGCCTCGCGTTGTGCTTTGGTCAGTTGGCTCATATCAGCGTTGCACGATCAGTCGTTGTTGTGCGAGCGCACGGCCAGTCCCGTCCAATGCTCGAACCAGGTAGATCCCTGGCGATAAAATAGAGAGTTGAACCACACTTCCTTCCGAATGCGGAGCAGTCAGGGCAAGTCTTCCGGTTGCATCCAGGATCTCGATCGCCCGCGTGGCCCCGTCAGTTGTCTTGATCCGCAATTCATCGCTCGCAGGGTTCGGAAAGATCATCATTGATGCGTTGACATCCTGTTCAGGAACGCCCGCATACGGATCAACAGCACTCTGCATCACCGGACGGATCATCCAACTGCCCGGTGCTTCGCTTTGCTCCCAGCTGGCTCCAGTGTTGTAGAACATGCGCGTGTTGTTGTTCGTCGTGTTCCTGTCCAGCCCCAAGTGCACCTTGGTACTGTTGGTTTGAACCCAGCCCACGTGGAACGTACCGTTCACCGCAATGGTGCTATCCAATGGATATTCCACGAAGTAGTTCGGCCCCCACTGCCTGTACTCCGGCGAGCTGAAGGTGACGTTCTGGAAAACGGGGTCAGTGTTCAGATCGGCACTCCACACTGTCAAAAGGAAGGAACCGTTGCGTGGATCATTGAAGATGTCCGAGTAACTGAAGATCGGATCAAAGTATACACGGATGGCCCGAAGCGAATCCTGCCCTTGTGTATCGAAACGATAGGCCAAACGACAGCCAACACAATTGCCATTGAAGGAGTAGCTCTGCTCCGCGCTACCATCATCGTAACTGTAATAATTGCTGATCTGTTGAACGACCGTATTGGTGTCGTTGTAAGCGATGATGTTCGTGTTGTTCGCCGTGGTCCAGAACTTGGTAGTGGCGAAGGCGGCATCCGCGCAGCCGCTCAGATCGTACTGGTAGTTGTTCGCACCGCTGTTGATGTCATACGATGTCGTGAAGGTCGAATTCGCATTGCTGCCCGGATTGAGTCCTTCGGCAGGAAAGACCGCACTGGAACCGCAGTCGGTACTTACGCGATAACCCCAGGTGATCAGCGCATCATCGGACAGGTTGTTCAGCGCCAGATCCACGCTCTGGGCCATGTATGCACCCGGATCAGCAGTGAATTTTGCGAACGGCACAGAGGTGTATTGGGAAAGCAGCGTGGACGCAGGATAGACATAGCTCTTGTCCTGCAACGCGATATCCGTGATGCTACGTTGCTTGGCGAGACGCACATAATCGATGTGCCAATGGTCCACCGGCCCGCCCAACGTGGCGCGGTTGCTGAAGCGCATGCGGAAGCCATCCTTCAAGTATTGATCAAAGACAATGGGCAACATCACCTGGGTGAACGGTTGATCGCCATCCAAGTAGGGTGTGCTCCAAACAACGCTCCATTGGTCCAGCTGAGGCGCATAATACTCCAACCGCAAACTGTCGCTCGCGTCGAATTCAAGATCACCGCTCAGCCCACGCGGTTGAAAGAAAAAACTCAAATACACACTGTCTCCAGCAACACCGGTGAGGTTGATGGGGACCGACGTGAGATGGTCAGCGATGCCCTGAAAGTTCGGGTTCTCGGGCTCGTACGGAAAACCTGTGCGGTCCATGCCTTCGAAGCTGGCCACTCCGATCGTGGGCGGATCGACCGGATACGTGCCGTTGATGTACGCCTCATCCTCTTCCCACAGGATCAACGGCTTCAGCGAGTTATCAGGATTGGTGTACGTGGTGGTTTGAGCGGCCACCTCGTACACGAAAAGCGAATCCTGAAATACGTTCGGCAGCGGAAAGTACACGGTGTCCGTGATCGCATTGCCCACGGTGTCGTACAGCGAATACGCCGGCCACATATCCACAACTTCAGAGGTGGTGGGGTAAACGGATATATCGGTGAGTGTTACACTGAAAGCAGGATTCGGAGTAATGACCGTGGTGTCCGTTCCAACCGTATCCGTCGTGTACAAATACGTGGTGTCCGATCGGAACGCCATGTCAGCTGTACTCACACCTCCTACTTCCAGCGCATAGATCGTCTCGATCAGTGTTACGTTGGCGTCGCTCGAACTGGCGTTCAAATGCCGGGTACGATCAACGGAAAAGTCATCGACAATAGGTAGCGTTTGGGATTGGTACAAGTAGATGAAATACTCGTTCAGATCGACACTCCGTTGAAGCACAGGAGCAGCAGTCGTACGCGGTTGTGATCGCAATGCTTGCCAACTCTCCTGTGATTGCGCAGCGCACACACTGACCAAAACGAGGCCGATCATACCAGCGATCGATCTACTATTCGTTGCCATCGTTACCATCATTGTTCAAAGAGTCTATGGTCGCCGGTGTTGGGATCAGGCCCGTTGTATCCTGGGTAAGCCACACATCGATCATGCCACCCGCTCCGATCATGTTGTTGCGGTATGGCTCCGGTGATTGGCGTTCCACTCGCGCCAACGCCGTATCCGCCCCCGTATTGCATCCGGGACATTCCACCACCACCCCCAAATTGAGCGAGGCCAGGTTCAACACCGCTTTCATCTCGGCCAGATTCAACCCGCGCACATCCGGCACCTGCACCCGTTCGCCGTTCATGCCGCTGCCCAGCACCAGCGTAATGGCTTCGCCCCGGCGGATGCGTGTTTCCGCTGTGATCGGTTTGCCTTTGTAGAGTTGCGCTACGACACAATCCGTGCAAGGGTCAGGGCGATACTGCATTTCCTTCACCTTGATCCCGAGTATGTCCAACACGCTGATCGCTTGGCGTTTGCTCAGGTTCACCAGTTGTGGCATGTCCAACATCTTCGGCCTGCTCGCGTTCATCACCAAGTAGACGGTGCGGCCCGGTTTCACCGTATGCCCCTCTTTCGGGTCCTGTTCAACCACCGTGCTCTTGGGGGCTTCGTCGTTGTACACGGAGTCGATCACTTCCACTTGTAGGCCAAGTGCTTCAACCTTGGCACGAGCCTCGTCGAAGCCCAGCCCCTTCAACTGAGGCACCTCGGCCTTCGCATTGTGCCGCGTGTACACATTGAGCCATGCCCAGGCGAGCACAACCAATACAGCACCCACCGCCAATGGGGCCAACACGCTCATCATCCGCTTCTTATCTGCCATGCTTCTTCAAACGCGGAACTACGGCAATTCGCGCGGACGGCGAAGATACCCGCTTCAAGCCCATGGGTCTTCCGTGTGCTTATGACCACCAGGAACGCCTCGTGGAACAGCGTTCCAGCGAGTATCACCCGATCAACAGTGGTCCAGGGAACAGCATAGCTTCACGCCAATTCCTTCCTGCCACACCCCATGGTTGGCAATTGCAGCGTTCCAATGCACACCCTGCCCAGCCACGGTGGAAATTCGCCCACGATACCCTATCCCAATGTCGATCCCTCTTATTGCCGTTTTCCGCGGTGGCTACATTGGTGAAGCCATGATCAGGTGCTCTGTACGATTCTTTTCCTTGTGTTTGCACGTTGCGTTCTTCTCTACAATGCAACCATTGTGCGCACAGCCCAATTGGTCCGGAATTGGGCTGCCGTTAGACTTCAACACCGTTACTTGTCTGTATTCCGACGTTGCCGAAGGCACATTATACGTTGCCGGGCATACCAGCCCTATCACTTTTAATGGGTACACGGGGAGTGTGGTAGGAAAGCTGACCAACAACCATTGGGACACACTTGGTTCTTTCCAAAATCCGGCCCAGAGCATCATACGCTGGGGTGATTCGCTGGTGTTCGGTGGATATTTCAATATGATCAATGGCGAACCCTTTTCGGGCATCGCCCGCTGGGATGGAACGGCATGGCAGCATTTCGGAGAGTTTCAGCCGGAAGGTATTGAGCGACTGCGGGCACTCGACGGTGACTTGTATGCCGTTGGTTCATTCGACTATGCCGATGGTCAATTTTGCAACGGTGTTGCAAAGCGAGTGAACGGCCAATGGGTGCCTTTAGGTGAACTCACATTCGCAACCAATTCGCAGGTGGTGCAAGATATCGCACTGTATAATGGCCAACTGGTGATCTGCGGTGCGATCACTGCACCTGGGAATATTGGCCGTGATATCATGGTCTTCAATGGCTCCACTTGGTCAAAGCTCATGGATGAAGGATTCGTCGGTGGCTTTTCAGGAGCTAGGTCG
>JANNYL010000299.1:0-23826 GCA_031410075.1 Flavobacteriales bacterium | reverse complement strand
ATTTGGCAGACGGCGGTACGCTCTTCCTGGACGAGATCGGCGAAATGAGCTCCTCCGCGCTAGCGAATGTGCTGCGCGCCTTGCAGGAGAACCGCATCACGCGCGTGGGCGGCGACAAGGACCTGAAGGTGAACGTGCGCGTGATCGCGGCCACCAACAAAGACCTGCGCAAGGAGATCGAGCAGGGTCACTTCCGCGAAGACCTGTACCACCGCCTAAGCGTGATCCCGATCCATGTGCCAGCGTTGAAGGACCGCCTCGATGACATCCCGCTGTTGAGCGAACACTTCATAAAGCTGGTGTGTGACGAGCAAGGCATCGCACCGAAGAAGATCAGCGACAAAGCGATCAAGGAACTTCAGAAACTACAATGGACAGGTAACGTTCGCGAGCTGCGCAATGTGATCGAGCGATTGGTCATCCTGAGCGAGAAGGAGATCACGGACGGGGATGTGAAGATGTACGCGGCACCAAAAGCGTGAATGGGCGATGCCGGGTCCCCCGGACCTGATCCGGGGCCGGCATGACAACCTGGATGAAACGGAAAGGCCGCGCTTGGAGCGCGGCCTTTCCATTTATGGATGATGTCACCCCGGCCCTGAGCCGGGGTCGCGACCTATTAGAGCTTGAACGCCTTCTTCACAACCGCGAGTGCGTTCAGATCCTCCCACGGGAAGAGCTTCACTTTCACGGTCTTTTCCTTGCCAGCGCTCTTGAAGGTCTTGGTCACCACTTTGCTTTCGCGGCCCATGTGGCCATAGCTCGCGGTCTCGCTGTAGATCGGCGTGCGCAGTTTGAAACGCTTCTCGATGAAATACGGCTTCATGTTGAACTCAGGCATTGCGGCGATGGTCTTCGCGATGGCACCATCGTTCACCTTCACCTTGCTCGTTCCGTAGGTGTTCACATAGAAACCCACAGGCTCAGCAACGCCGATGGCATAGGCCACCTGCACGAGCACTTCATCGCATACGCCAGCCGCCACCAAATGCTTGGCGACGTGTCGCGCAGCATAGGCAGCACTGCGATCAACCTTGCTCGGATCTTTTCCGCTGAAGGCTCCGCCCCCGTGTGCGCCTTTGCCTCCGTATGTGTCCACAATGATCTTACGACCCGTTAGACCGGTGTCGCCGTGAGGTCCACCGATCACGAACTTGCCAGTTGGGTTGATGTGGTAAGCGATGTCGTTACCGAAAAGAGCTTGCACGCGCTTGGGCAATTGTTTCTTGATGCGCGGGATCAGGACTTCGATGATGTCCTTCTTGATCTTCGCGAGCATCACAGGCTCCTTGTCGAAATCGTCATGCTGTGTGCTCACAACAATGGCATCGATGCGCAGGGGCTTGCCGTTGTCGGCGTACTCAATGGTCACCTGGCTCTTCGCGTCAGGGCGCAGGTAAGGCATCTTGCTGTTCTTCTCCCGACGGATCACAGCGAGTTCGCGCAACAGCATGTGACTAAGCTCGAGCGGAAGCGGCATGTAATTGTCCGTGTCGCGGCAAGCGTAACCGAACATCATGCCTTGATCACCGGCACCCTGCTCTTCGGGGTTCTTACGTTCAACACCCTGGTTGATGTCGGGGCTTTGCTCGTGGATCGCACTGAAGATGCCACAACTGTTCGCCTCGAACATGTACTCGCTCTTGGTGTAGCCGATCTTGCGGATCACCTCGCGGGCGATCTCTTGAACATCCAAGTACGCTTTGCTCTTCACCTCACCTGCCAGAACAACCTGGCCAGTGGTCACAAGTGTTTCACAGGCCACTTTGCTGCTCGGGTCGAAAGCGAGAAAGTTGTCGATGAGGGCATCACTGATCTGATCGGCGACCTTATCAGGGTGGCCTTCGCTAACGGACTCGGAGGTAAAGAGGTAGGGCATGGTGCTGTTTTTTCGCGGGCGCAAAGGAAGCGGTTTTTGGATCCGCGATCCACGCATGTCATCCGGACTTTCTGCCGATCTTTCCACCATGCGCTTGTCCGTTGCAACCCTGCTGCTCGCCATGGCACTGAACGGCATGGCCCAGAAACAGGAAACGGACGCACCCGGCCCCACGAACACGGTGTTCCTCGAAGGGTTGGGACAAGCGATCTTCTGGTCGGCCAATTACGAGCACACCGAATACGCTAGCGATCGGTTCGCCATGCACCTGCGTTTCGGTATTGGGCTTTGGGCAACGGAGACCGTCTCGTCGTACATCGCGTTGCCGATCACGTTCAGCGCGAGCTACGGTGATATCCATCGGGCGGAAGTGGGTGCGGGATTCCTCTTCTACAACTACGGCAACAGCGGACCGAGCGCAACACGCGTGGCCGAAACGCTCTTCCCCACGTTCCATGCAGGGTATCGGATGCAAAAGGAATACGGTGGGCTCTTCCTAAGGGCCGGCCTTATGATCGCGAACGTGGAGGACAAACTTGCCTTTCGAGATACCAGGGAAAAGTGGGGCTATAACCCCTATGTGTGCGTCGGCACCACCTTCTAAGAGCCTGTTCGGGACCTCTTGAACGAAGGACCCCGAGGCTGCTTTCCGATCAGGCGCTCAGCCCTTGGTCAGTTCTTTGAAAACCTCTTCAAGGCCACGCTCTACCTTTTGGAGCGTAAGCACTTTCACACCCCGCTTCACGGCGAACTCGAACACGGCGGGCCTGATGTCGTTCTTCGGATCGAAAGCAAGCACCCATGTGCGCTCACCGTCTTTCTTCACCAGATCAACGCCTGCGATATTCCGCAACTCGTTCGGGGCCACGTCGGCATCGAATTCAACAAGCACAGCCTCGCGCGATAGTCCCGCGCCGCGCAATTGCGAAGCACTATCATCCGCAACGATCCGGCCTTTATCGATGATGATCACCCGCGTGCAGATCGCTTCGACCTCCTGCATGATATGGGTGCTCAGCATCACGGTTTTTTCGCGGCCCAATTGCTTGATCAACCCCCGGATCTCTTCCAATTGATTGGGATCGAGACCGCTCGTAGGCTCATCGAGGATCAACACCTTGGGATCATGGATCATGGCCTGCGCCAGGCCCACGCGTTGGCGATAACCCTTGCTCAGGGCACCGATCTTCTTATGCGCTTCCCGATCGAGCCCCACCACATCGATCATCTCGTTCACACGTGCGGTCGAGTTCTTCAGTTTGAAAATGCCTGCGACAAAGGCGAGGTACTCGCGCACGTACATGTCCGTGTACAAAGGGTTGTGCTCGGGCAGGTATCCAACGTTGCGCTTCACCTCCATGCTCGCCTCGCGTACATCGTGTCCGCACACGCTCGCCTCTCCGGAACTCTGGGGGATGTACCCTGTAAGCACCTTCATCATCGTGCTTTTGCCAGCACCGTTCGGGCCCAGAAAACCGATCACTTCCGTACCACTGATCTCGAACGATACATCGTCCAGAGCCTTCTGTGTGCCGTAGAGTTTCGTGACGCCGCGTACGCTGATGGACATGGAGGCGAAAGTAGATGGGGATGGCCCGATCGAATGGTCAGGTTATCATAAAATCAGCGATCATCGGTGAATTCTGATGATCCACCTGACCTTTGAGCCATGTCTTCAGGACTCGTCATGCGCTCAACCGGCAGCCGCTACCTCGTGCGTGGTGAGGACGGCTCGTTGCACAAATGCGTGGCCAAAGGCAATTTGCGCATCAAAGGATGGAAGAGCACGAATCCCCTCGCCGTTGGTGATCGTGTGGAATTCATTCCCCAACAGAACGAAGAGGATGTTGGTTCGATCATGGAATTGCACGACCGCACCAACTACATCGTTCGGCGCAGCGTGAACCTCTCGCACCACAAGCAAGTGATCGCCGCGAACGTGGATCAGGCTATCCTGCTCGTTACGCTTGCGCGACCAAGAACATCTTACGGCTTCATTGATCGCTTCCTGGTGACCGCAGAGATCTATCGTGTCCCGTGTGTGATCGTCTTCAACAAAATAGATGACTACAGCGAAGCGGAATTGGACATGCTGGCGGAATATGAAGACACGTACCAGAACGCAGGCTACCGAACGCTCATCACTTCCGCGATAAAGAAGATCGGCATCAAGGAAGTGCGTGAGCTCATCGCAGGAAAAGTCACGCTCATCAGCGGTCACAGTGGGGTTGGTAAGAGCACATTGATCAATGCCATACAACCGGATCTGGACATTTGGACGTACGAGATCAGCGCGAGCAGCGACAAAGGCCAGCACACCACAACGAATGCGGAGATGTATGAGCTCAAGCAGATCGCAGGTAAGACAAAAGCCGCAAGCCGTAAGCTGCAAGCCACAGGCAAAGAGCTTACTGAGCCTGTGGCTTATAGCCTGAAGCCTGAGGCCCCAACCTTCCTGATCGACACCCCGGGTATCAAGGGCTTTGGGTTGGTTGATATGAGCGCGAACGAGATCGTGGACCAGTTCCCGGAAATGTTCAAGCTGAAGAACAAGTGCAAATTCAACGACTGCAAACACATCAACGAACCGGGCTGCGCAGTAAAGGCCGCAGTGGAGAACGGTGACATCGCCGAAAGCCGCTATTACAGCTATGTCGACATGGTGAACGGCGTGGATGATGAAAACACGTATCGTGTGGATTGAACACCGAATTGAAGATCGGAAAATGAAAAAAAGCCACTTCCTAGCATGTGCGGTCATCCTTGTGGCGATCGCTTGCCGAGCACCACAACCTGTTGCGGTCGCGGTTCCTCCTCCTCCACCAACGATCTATGCGGACTGGCAGCAGCGTATTTCGCAACAGAACGCTGACGCGGTGATCTACCAGCATACCAGCGCTGAGATCCATCGACTGTATGAACAGTGTTACGAGCTGGCCCGCTTGCGACTGAACGTGAATCTCCAACACCCGCATACGCTGCCACCTGCTGTGATCGTGGACATCGACGAAACGGTGCTGGACAACTCGCCCTACCAAATGACCAACACCGCGACAGGCCGCACGTACACCCAAGCGAACTGGAACGAATGGACGTTCATGGCGAGCGCAAAAGCACTGCCCGGTTCACTGGAGTTCTTGCGATACGCGGCGAGCAAAGGCTGTGACGTTTTTTACATCAGCAACCGCAGCATGGCGGAAAAGAACGCAACCGTGAAGAACCTGCACGAGTTGGAATTCCCCAACGCGGATGATGCCCATGTGATGTGCATGGACACCGAGAGCGATAAGACCAAACGCCGAGCAACTGTGAGCGCGAACCATTTTGTGGCCTTGTTGGTCGGCGATCAATTGCGTGATTTCGATGAACGGTTCAAGGACCGGTCAACCGATTTCGGCAAGCCAACGATCGCAACCCTTCGCGATACACTGCGTGACTACTTCATACTTCTCCCCAACCCGATGTACGGTACCTGGCTGGATGCGGTAAGCGGGAAAACGGATTCACTGAAAGTGAGCAGGAAGGCTGAATTCTTCGAGCACAACCACTACTGAGATGCGCGCCGTGCTCCAACGTGTGATCGAAGCCAGTGTGCGCATCGGCGGAGACGAACATGCGCGGATCCGGCATGGCTTCGTGGTGCTGTTGGGCATTGCGATCGGGGACACGAATGAAGATCTGGAATGGCTCTGCGGAAAGATCGCACGCATGCGTTTGTTCCCCGATGATGATGGTGTGATGAACCTCGACATCAACGAGGCCAATGGCGAGTTGCTGCTCATTAGCCAATTCACCTTGCTCGCGAACACCGCCAAGGGCAACCGGCCCAGCTACATCCAAGCGGCGCGGCCTGAAGAAGCCACCCCGCTCTACCTGCGTGCCAAACAATTGTTGAACGAATTGGTGAATGGTCGGGTGAAGACCGGTGAGTTCGGAGCGGACATGCAAGTGGCCTTGATCAACGATGGGCCGGTGACGATAGTGATCGATAGTCGCACGCGCGATCTGTCTGTTTGATCCGAAACGCGAACGGCTTGATGAGGATCCAAAACAAAAAGGCGCTCACCGTGAGCGCCTTCTCGCTGGGAGAGACAGATCGGATCCGCCGTTCACACTGACGGCATTTTTACTGATGCTTCACAAACGGCAAGGCGAGTTGATCTTCGCCCTTGCTGATGTGCATTACATACGAACCAGAAGCCAGATCGTTCAGGTCCCATGATAGGAGGGCCGTACCAGAAACGTTCCATTTTTCCTCAACGCGCACCACACGACCGGTCGCATCCAGGACAGCAACGCGAAGGTCTTGCGAACTGCTCGCATCAACCCGCAGAGTTATCTGATGCAGGGCGGGGTTTGGGAATAGGACCACACGTTCCACTCCCGGCAATTCAGCGATGCCAGTAACCACATCGAAGCCATACGTGATCGGTACACTGAACCCGTTCTGTTGGTCTTTGGTCCGCAAGGTGATGGTATGCGAGCCATTTACCAGAGCACTAGCATCGACCAGCGTGGTGATGTCGATCAGGTTCGTGAGGCCTACTGTGGTTTCCGTCAACGTGCTCACGTCATCATCGTACCAATACTGATAGGCGGTCAGGTTCCCGCTGTTACGATAAAAAAGCGAGGTGGCAGGAACACCCCATGCGTTGTTGCTATCCCTGAATTGCAGGGTGATCCGATGGTATCCTGCTGGCAGCGCCCCGGCATCCACATTGTTCAGGGTGTATTGTTGCCCACCGGCGACAGCGGTGCTTACCACGGTGGTGGCGTCATCATCGAACCAATAGCGGTAAGCGTTGACCGTTTGGGCCTGTACTTTCAGGCCAGCAGCTACAAGCACAAGCATGCCTGCAATGCGAAGGTGATCGGTGATCTTCATGTCTTCGGTTTTTACCGATCAGTTTGGTTGAGCAGCCACAGTGATGGAAACGGGCAGGTTGCCGTCGATGTCTGTAGCGTTCGCGATGTTTGCCACTTGGTAATGCGGGTTCACCGGAACAGCACCGGGTTTGTAAGGCGAAAGACTTCCGTAAAGGCCGATGTCCGTACCGTCCGTGCCTGCGTTGTTGCCGGGGCTTCCAACGGCCAGGTGCAGGTCATCAGTGAACTGATAACTGCCGTTGGTCTCGCCCACGAAGATGGCGTTCGCCGTTTGGTTGAAAAGATTGCCAGAACCTGTCACCGTTCCAGCGGGTAATCCCGCATCGATGAACAGGCAGTTATTGAATGTGGCGATCCCGGCGGATATGACACTGACAGAGAAGACACAGTTTTCATAAAGACCATTGTACAAGCCTGCTCCGCCAGAAAACAAGAGCACCGAATTCCGGATGACCATGTTGCCCAGAGTGTTCGGTACCGCGCCAACTCCGGAGAATATGCAACGCGTGAGCGTGGAACTGGTGCCCCCGTTGCTTAGTAATTGAGCTCTGAAAATGCACTCATCAAAAACGCTCGATGAGGTGGTGCCGACGGGGCTCGCATGCGCTTGGAACTGGCTCCCGAACTCACAGCGTTGGAAGACCATATTGGTGGGATCATCATCGGAGCCGTCGGTGAGTACGCCGTACTGTGTGTCACTGCTGATGAGGAGTCCCGTGAAGGAGCTGTTGGAAGCTGACGTGGTGATGCGGAGCTGCACGGCCAAGGTGGTGGTACCGGTGGCGCCTGTGCTATCCGGGTTCATGCCAGCCCCTACGATGTTGAGCGGCTTGTCAACGATCAACGGGCTTCCGCCATTGGCGAAACTGCCGCCGCTCAGGTACACATAGTCACCGGGTTGTGCTGCTGCGACGGCCGGTCCGATATCGGTGAAGACCTGCGGAGCCCCGCTGCCCTGCACAACGATGCGGGATAACTGGGCGAGTGAGGAAACTCCGCATAGTGCGAACGAAACTGACAGGAGAAATGGTCGGTTCATGAATGATGTTTTTTGTGCCGACAAAGCTCCCGATACACCGTATGCGCGTCAATAACCGAATGTGGGGATGATGGCTGAATACGCGCGAGATCAGGGACACTGCCAACGAGATGCAGAGTGTACAGCCCTGCAACTGAACAACTCTTCAACTACCGAAGTTTCGAAACACACGACCTACCCCAACAACCGCTGCTGCAAGGTTTTCGCTACCGCCTCCGTCATGCTGGTGACATGCAGCTTGTCGTAGATGTGCTTCATGTGCGTTCGCACCGTTTCGTAACCGATGCCGAGCCGCGCGCCGATCATCTTGTAACCCAGCCCTTCCACCAAACACTGCAGCACTTCTTTCTCACGCTCGCTCAGGCTGCGTTCCAAGGATGAAGTAGCCGAAAGCACAGGCAAGCGTTGGAAGTGTTGCATGACTTTCCGGGCGATGCTCGGTGTCATCGGGGCACCGCCGGTATGCGCTTCGCGAAGCGCTTCGATCAACTTCGCGGGCTCGGTGTTCTTCAACATGTAACCAACCGCACCCGCGCACAAAGCGGCATAAACGCGCTCTTCATCTTCGAAGACAGTGAGCATTATCACAGGCAGAGCAGGGTGTGCAACACGAATACGTTTCATCGCTTCGATACCCGTTGTACCGGGCATGTCGATGTCCATGAGCACCACATCGGGTTTGCTTTGTTGAATGGCGCGAAGGCAATCGTTGGCATCCGCATTCGTACCGGCAAGTATGAAACCAACGGTGCCGGAGATCAACACGCCCAAGGCTTCGCGGATATGCTTGCTATCGTCGAATAGCGTAACGCGAACAGGTTCCATCAGGGTACGAAGCAAGTGATCATTGTTGGTTGAATCAATCCCCAATAGCGGGGAGCGGGGCGTGCAACGGCAGGCGCAAATGGACCACTGTACCAGACAACTTCCCAGGCGAAACAGTACATGAACCGCCAAGCTCCGCAGCCCGTTTGTGCATGTTGTCCAATCCATTCCCACCCATCGCCGAGCCATTCGAAGCTGCGGGTCCAACGCCATCATCACCAATTTTGATCGACAAATCGCGACCCTCTTTCCGCAATTTGATCAGCATGTTGTTGGCTTTCGCGTGTTTGGCTGCATTGAACACGGCTTCTTTGAAGATGAGGAAGCTCCCCTTGCGTTGTTCCATGCTCAACTTCACGTGTGCGAGCGCTGGATCTTCTTCCATGTGAACAGCCACACCGAGTGGCCCCAACATTTCGCTGGCGAACGATCGCATGCGCCCGCTCAGTTCGCCGAACGCATCCTTCCGTGGATCAACGCTCCAAACAATGTCATGCATCTGGTCGATCATTTCCCGACTGTTCTCGCCGATACGATCGAGAACAGCTTGTGCACCAGGAGCATCGTTCTGAGCGATACGTTGTTTCACGGCTTCGCTGAAGTAGCTGATACTTCCGAGCGTGCTACCTATATCATCGTGCAGGTCACGCGCTATGCGATCGCGCATCCGCTGAAGTCGCACCTGTTGGCGAAAGCGTAGCCGAAATAAAGCCCACAAGGCAATGGCGACAATGGCGAGCAACGCCACATAGAACCACCACTTCAACCAGAACGGTGCGTTCACCGAAACGATCAACAATGCTTGCTCCGGTCCCACGCGCCCAAAGGCATCCCGCACCTTCACCAACAATCTGTGCGAACCAACAGGCACACCGGCATACCGGATGTTCTCCCGCAAGCTGGTAGTGCGCCATTCTTCCTCAACACCATCCAACTTGTATTCGAGAACGAGCTGTTCTGGAAAACCAAATGCCAAGGCGCTCACCCCGATCTCGATCACACCGGAGCGATAGGTGAGTTCAACCGCCGCATCGCGAACATTCAACTCCTTGCCGGCAGCCCATGTTCCGATGAGGTAAGCCGATGGCAATTCAGGCAAGTGATCGAACTCGTCAGGCTGAAAGGTGATCAATGCATTGTCCGCACACATGGCGATGCGACCGTCAGCCAGCGTGGCGATGGCACCCGTGAGTTTCTTGAAACGTTGTCCATCGTTCACTGGAACGCGGATGAATGACTCGTCGGCTGGATCGAATCGCAACAGTCCATCATCCATGGTGATCCATAGGCGCCCATGTTGATCGGCAGTTAAACCATGCATGGCACCACGCAGCCAAAGCGGGGGCACATGGTTCGATGAACGATCATCGACCACCTGCAGCAGAATGCCGTTGTGGGTTATGGCCCACACCGTGTCATGCAGCAAAAGCACTTGCCGAACGTCCTCACCGAGTGCGACTACATCACCGGGCACCACCTCACCTGTATCCGTGACGGCCGGGAGTATCAATTGATCGTGCCGATCCCAATGGAACAACCCACCTGCACTTCCGAACCAATATTCACCGCCGCGGCTCTTCGCCATGCTGTTCACCAGGTACAGGGTATTGAGTTTGGTCGCAGCATTCGGCATCGCGGAACCTATGATGCGTTGGGTAGCCGCATCCACCACATGCACGCCAAAACCCAAAGTCGCGATCAGATATACCGCGTTGCCATTGAGCGTATCAGGGGCTATCCCACGCACTTGGTACATAGAACCCAAAGTGCTCTTCATTCCGATCGAAGAAATCGGTTCCAATGCACTCGCAGGACCACCGTTCTCACCGAACCCGCGTGCGATCCCGTATTCCGTGCCGATCAATGGCACGTCATCGTGGTCGTTCGCCATAACTGTGGGTTGTAGTGCTCGCCCCGCATGATCGAAGCGTTCATGGCGCAGCATGGCACCAACACTGTCCTGCACAAAAAAACCGGTCGAAGAAAAGATCCTTACTCCTCCCGGACCAGTGCCCTCAACCCGGTGGAAAAAGACATCCTGCTGGTTGCCCTGTGCAGCGCCGAAAAGGTCCACAGCAGTGAAGCCCCACGTGGCCGGAACATGGAAGTTCAAACCATTTGCCGTGCCAACCCACAGCGTTCCGTTACGGTCCTTCAACAAGCATCGCACACGGTCGTTGCCCAGTGAAGAAGGGTCTGACCGGTCGCGCGACATGCGCACCATTTTTCCGGAGTTCAGTGCAACTCGATACAAACCAAGCTGCCTGATACCAACCATCAGTTCTCCATTCTGCCATGGGACTATTGCGGACACCTCTTCCTCCGTCCCTATCACTCGCGTAGCAAGAGTTACACTCGATAAGGCGGTGGGTAGATCGCGCATTTCGACCACATCGATACCGTTCTGCCAACCGCCCATGCACAGATAGCCATCGGACAAGGCGGCGCTCGTTTGCGTTTCGAAACCCGGCCTCCCCATTCTGACAAAGTGTGAGACCGTACACGTTCCGCGATCAGCAACAACGCTCAAGTAGCTGTTCAAAAAGCCGATCCACAAACGCTTCTCATCAAGGGGAACGAGAGCGTGGCACCAACCATGAGAGTTTGACGGCCGTATTGATGCGAGCGATGGGGAGATACTGGAACTATCCAGCCAATAGCTGAAGCGATGGGTGCGCTTATCGAGGAACATCAACGACACTTCGCGCGAACCGATCAATAGCGTTGTGTCGTTCAGGTCGTACAATGCTGTAAGTTTTTCGCTGGCCATGTTGCTTGCCAGCGTATCCGCACGGTTGAAGACCTGCTGTTCCCGAGAGGTTCTGTCGTAACGGATCAACCCATGGTCCTTGGTGGCGATCCAAATGATGCCCGCACGGTCTTCGATCACCGATGCGATGGCCAGGTCGGTTCCTTCGATCCGCTGAACGGTGGTGCCGTCGTATAGGTTCAATCCGCGCTCCGTACCGATCCAGATGAAACCAGCGCGGTCCTGGTACACACATGTGATGGCGTTATCGCTGAGGCCATCATCGGTGGAGAGGTGTTGGAACTGGAGTTGTTGGGCGCAACCGATCGACGCTGCACAGAAGAAGAAGAGAAGAAGCCCGGGCCGCTGCACCGGGGGAAATTAGTGGGTTCGCCAGCTGCATCAGAGAAAAGGAGCCACGCATGATCGAGCCGGCCCTTTCCAACTGTGATCCGGCCAATACCCCTTGGTGTACGCTAACCTACCGAAGTATGACGCGCTCCTGACGAGTAGTGATGTCGCTACCAATGATGACGGTCAACACACCGCTGGCACTTCCGTCCGGGGCGATCTGTCGTGCATCCTCCGAAACAGCGATCACATGGTGTTCAACTGAACGACCGAGGGCATCGATCAGGCGAATTGTTTCATCGCCACATCGCACCCAGAACGATCCGTTCGCTGGATTCGGGAACACCGAAGGTCCCACGGGGCGAAAAAGAGCATGTGCCGTTGGTGAGAAAGTGGAATTGCCATCCGTATCGATCATGCGCAGTCGATAATAGAGATGACCGGTCTGCGGCTGCTGATCCACGAACACATAGCGTATCGGTTGCGCACTTTGACCAGCGGCCGCGATCGCGCCGATCGTCACCCAATCGCCATTGGCACGCGAACGCTCCACTTGGAACAAGGCTGTACGTTGTTCCGAGGCGGTGGTCCACGAAAGTTCCACCTCTGCGTCACGTTGAGAAGCATTGAAGCTGAGCAATTCCAAAGGAAGGATGATCGGCACACAGCTCACTGTGGCAGTTCCACCGAACTCCAATGGCACCGGTGTGGTGACGGAACTCCAATTGCTGAAGCAGATCACATATTGCTGACCGGCGAGCACATTCAACGCAGGTTCGAAATTCGTTGGATCACCCCCGGCAGGAACAGCAGCCGCAAGACCAGTCCCTCCGAAACTCACGCCGTTCCAATTGCACCTTACCGGCGCCACCGTATTGGCCGTGATGCTGGCACAGGTGCTCACACCGTATGGGTACATGATCCAATCATAAAACCCTGCTTGGCTGCCAAAGCCGCCGAAAGTGAACTCCAGTGAGCCACCCCCGGAAATGTTGACGATCATCCATGTACTGTTGAGCTCATTGTTGCGCAAGCACCCCCAATTATCACTACCCCAAGCACTCGGCACCAGATCGGGTATCAGATCCGGATTGCCGATCGACCCCAGCGGAGGGATCTCGTTGATAGAACCGATCCCATTGGGATCGATGGACCAATTATAATTGGTGCAGATGTTCACGCTCTGGGCGCAATCGCTGGCGACAATGGGCGACGATGCGCTGCAAGGAGTTGTCGGGCTCAGGTCGATGATCTGCTGGCCAATGGTTCCTGTGGCCAGCGTACCGGAGCCAACCGTAACTCCCAAGCTGTTTGCCAGGTTCCATGTAGCACCGTTCCAACCGTCGCCAAAACTGTCGAACAGTTGCATGACGAAGCAACCGGTGTCCAAGCACAGTACTTGCGAAGACGGAGCGAAGCCCGTGCCCACTACAAGCACCCCACTGATCAAGTTCCAGCTGATCTCCGTGGGGAAACCACCGCTCGTGACAGTGAGCGTGTAATTCGAACAGTTCCCTCCTCCACAACCCCCACCAAGGTTCACCTGTGCGGTGCCGAAATTGTTGTTCACCATGGTGCCACTGCTCACGATAGTATTACCAGGTTGAACCCTGATGACGAACGTGGCCCCGTTCCAACCATCACCGAAGATGTCATACATGTACATGGTATAACAACCATTCGGCAGGCAAACGGCCACTGTCTGCGGTGCAAAGCCCGAAGCCACCACAATACCCAAGTCGTTCACCAGTTCCCAATCGATCTCATAGTCGAACGTTCCTCCGCCCACGGTGATGGTGTAGTTGGTACACTGTGCATGTGCCTTCTCCGGAACGCAAATGGCAAGGACAAAAGACAGTACAAAGGAGACAGCCAGCGATCTCATCGTACAGCTTCAGCAGTGTGACAATCCCTCGGATCGAGGTGTGCGAATGGCAGATCGGATAATGGTACTCGACGATAACATGATAACGAAAGAGACAGCGGCATCAAAAGTTGTCGGACCTGTTCTTCGGTGAGCTGACTGTCCGGTCGCACATGCATGTACAGGTTACGGGTGTTGTAATCAGTGCGGCACATTACCACGCCAGGTTGAGCAAGCAACAACACGTCCACACTATGGGCTTGGTGCGCACTGCGCAGATCACCAACAACTGCTTGGACTTCGCAGAGCGATGTCGACTGTGCGCTAACTGGAGCGCAGAACAGGCTGGGTACAACCACCAATAGGAAGCATACTGCATTTCTGTGTATCAACCCTCCTGCCATGATGACCAAAGTAGAAAGAAGATCCGCTTATCCAACATTGATCCCGGCAGCCGCGGATCCTCGACTCTCCCGACCTGCTGCCCGAACAGATCAATGCTCTTCGCAATGGAGTATCAAAAGGGGACTAATGACCAATAGTGTCTTCTGTGCCCCATTTCGCAATGCAACTTGATCACGGGGTCAACATCCCGAATGCACAGGCCTGATCAAAACGAAACCATTGTCTGGCGACTGAGATCAGATGAAGCAAGAACCAAAAAGCCGAACCCCGCCGAGAACTGGATTATCCAGCCCGGCGGGGTTCAGCAGCGTTCGAACGAAAGGCTTACTGCATCACCAACCGTTCGGTGTACAGCTTTCCATCGATGATCACATTCACCACATAAATGCCTTGGCCAATGCGACCGGCCAAGTCCATACGGTAGCTCAGCATACCCTCAGCAACTGGTGCGGTCTCGGTTACAACCGGCTTGCCGAGCAGGTCGTAGATGACCACATCAACATTCGCTCCGTCGGCGATCTCCAAACCTTCCATGCTGATCGTCAACTGACCATCGCGGTTCGGGTTCGGGTAGATCGTGAGTGGAACTTCGGATGTACGGGCTTCCTCCATTCCGCGGCTATGCCCTTCGCCCATCGCGGGCACAACACCCCCAGTGAAACGGATACGGCAAGCTGGTCCGAATTCCGAATACACCGTACCCGTAAGCGAACGTACGCGGACGTTCAGATCCAGGTTGGACGGCACTGGAGAGGTTACGAGCGACGCAGGCACCAACTGGTTGGTGGTCTTCAGCACGCGGCGGTTGTAGGTACCATGCGGATCATAGATCCAGAACTGGTAACCGGTGGCGCCAGGCTGTGTATTCGCATAGATGGGACTGGTTCGAGGTCGCACCTTGTCGCACGATGTCGTGGTTTGCATACCAATGTTGCTGATGGGCAAACAGAAGAAACGGTTCGGGTTGGTTCCTGAATTGATCTGGCTCACACTGCTGAAGCTTCCCAAAGATGCATCGATGATCCGACGGCTGCTCGCATCGCGGAGCACGTAACCACCATTGGTGATGCCGTTGCTACCCGAATCGTTCACACGCAAGTGATAGCAACCAACGGGTACACAGATCGGAACAACTACCGTTGTGTTCGCCTGACCGGCAGTGAATCCACCGGATGAGATCGTTACGGTCTCCGTAGCGGCATCCAAGAGTGTCCAGGTGGTCTGTGTTGGGTTACCATCCAACTTCACCGACAAGGTGAGGTTCTCCGTGCAACCTGCGATCGGTGTTCCAACACACTGGCAGCTGGTATTCAGCGCATCGCCCGTGGTGTTCGCGTTGCCATCATTACAAGCACTTCCGATCTGGCCTGGCACCGTTGGGCAGTTGTCGTTGGCATTGCACACACCATCTCCGTCCGTGTCCTGAACCGTTCCAGCGCACAAGCAGTTCGCGCCGATCATATCGCCTGTGGTGCAGGCATTGTTGTCGTTGCAGGATGTTCCAGGCTCCGGACCACCGGGGCATAGGTCGTTCGCATCGCAGGTGCCATCGGCATCGGCGTCTTGGAAGGTGCCAGTGCAGAGGCAGTTCGCGCCGATCACATCGCCTATTGTGCAGACGTTGTTGTCGTTGCAAGCAGTGCCTGGCTCCGGACCACCGGGGCAGAGGTCGTTCGCATCGCAAGTGCCATCGGCGTCAGCGTCAGCGAAAGTTCCAGTGCAAAGGCAGTTCGCGTCGAATACATCACCTGTTGTGCAGGCATCATTGTCGTTGCAGCTCGTACCGGGAACAGCTGGCCCACCGGGTACCCCGTTGCAATCGTTACCGAGCAGGGTTCCAGCGCACACGCAGTTGGCTTGAATGATGTCGTTGATGGTTCCAGTGTTGTTGTCGTTGCACAAAGTGCCGGGCTCTGGACCACCGGGGCAGAGGTCGTTCGCGTCGCAGGTGCCATCGGCATCAGCATCGGCGAAGGTTCCAGCGCAGAGGCAGTTCGCACCGATCACATCGCCCGTTGTGCAGGCGTTGATGTCGTTGCATGCCGTGCCTGGCTCGGGTCCACCGGGGCAGAGGTCGTTCGCATCGCAGGTGCCATCGGCGTCGGCATCAGCGAAGGTTCCAGCGCAGAGGCAGTTGGTTCCGATCACATCGCCTGTGGTGCAGGCGTTGTTGTCGTTGCAGGCGGTACCGGGCTCAGGGCCACCGGGGCAGAGGTCGTTCGCGTCGCAGGTGCCATCGGCATCCGCATCAGCGAAAGTTCCAGCGCACAAGCAGTTCGTGCCGATCACATCACCCGTGGTGCATGCATCGTTGTCGTTGCAGACCGTTCCTGGCTCGGGTCCACCGGGGCAGAGGTCGTTCGCATCGCAAGTGCCATCGGCATCGGCATCCTGGAACACGTTGGACACGCCGTTGATCGGATCGCAGCTGTCGAGCGTGCACGGGTTGTTGTCGTTCGGGTCAACGGGGGTGCCTGCGCAAGAGCAGTTTGCTAGGATCACATCGTTGGTGGTGCAAGCCGTGTTGTCATTGCATGGCGTTCCGGGCTCAGGTCCACCAGCACACAAGTCGAAGGCATTGCAGGTGCCATCGTTGTCTGCATCGTAGCAATGCAGGCGGTAGCTCACGCCACAGGTCACATCGCTCAGTCGCACCCGGTAAATCGTGCCCGCTGGGAGCGATGGAATGGTGAAGGTGTTCGTGACCGCTGCGGATGATCCACCAACCGGTACGGTGAAGGTGCCGAAGACGGTGCCTGGGTTGTTGATCACCACCATGCTCATGGTGCCAGCTCCTGTTCCGGCGTGCTCGGCGCTCACCGTGATGCTCCAAGGCCCACCGGGATGTGTGAACGCGTAGTATTCATCGTCCGTGGTGTTGTAGAAACCGATATGACCCTGTTGGTTCGCGGCGTTCAGGTTCATCAGGGTGCCCGGAGTGCTGTTGTTCGGTTCGGGATCGTTCGCATAGAACGGCGGGGTCAGGGAATAGCTGATGCGGTAAGAGGTGCCGCATATGTCCGAACTCACGCGCAGGTAGTAAGGAAGTCCATTGCCCCTGCAGGTCTTGCTGAAGGAGGTGCTCATCGCAACCGAGCTCGCACCCACGGGTGCTGTCCAGGTTTGTAGTACGGTGCCATTACTGATGAAGAGATCCACGGTAACGAGGCCGGTGGTGCTCACATCGGCATGCTCGGCTTCAATGGTCACGTTCATCACGCCATCACCTGAAAGGTCCGCGCGGTATTCATCATTGTTGTCGCCGAAGTAGAAGTTCATATGACCCTGTGCGGTCTGCGTTTCAGGGAGCACAATGGCCTGCCCCACGCTGTTGTTCGGCTCAACATCCTGCGCGAACAGCGGCGGTGTGGCCGAGTAACTGATGCGGTAGGACGTGCCACAGATGGTCGAGCTCACGCGCAGATAGTAAGGTCCGGTATTGCCCCTGCACGTCTTGCTCAACGCCGTGCTGATCGGGGTCGAGTTCGTACCCACGGGTGCGGTCCAGGTTTGTAACACCGTGCCGCTACTGACATAGAGTTCCACGGTAATGAGGCCACTGGCGCCCACATCCGCATGCTCGGCCTCGATGGTCACGTTCATCACCCCATCGCTGCTCAGGTTCGCCAGATAGGAATCCGCGTTGTCACCGGTGTCGAAGTTGATCTGCCCCTGTGCGGTCTGTCCTTCAGGTAGTACGATGGACTGGCCGGCACTGTTGTTCGGCTCGGTGTCGTTGGTGAAGAACGGCGGGGCAACGGTGTACTTGAAACGGTAGGAGGCTCCGCAGATCGCGGAGGTGAAGGCAACATTGTACGTGGTGGTATTCCCCCGGCAGGGGATGGACAGCATGGTCGTGATCGGAACACCATTGGCACCTGAAGGCACGGTCCATGTTTGGATCACGGTGCCTGTGGTGTACTTCAACTGTACCTGTAGGGTGCTCTGTGTCGCTCCCGCGTGCTCGGCTTGTACCTCAATGCTCATCACCCCGTTCGTGGGCGGTGCAATGTTGAAGTAGTCGTTGGTGTTGTTCGGGAAATCGAATTCGAGCTGCCCGTCCTGGTAGGTGTTGTATGCCACGGAAGAACCGGCCGTAGTGGGGTCGTTGGCGAATGCCGGTGTAACGAGCGTAACGGTCAAACGGTAGCTTATGTCGCATCCGCCGCTGGCGCGAATACGCAGGTAGTACGTGCCGGTGCTTCCTCCCCGGCACGTCTGCTCGAACACGTTCGTGTTGGGCGCATTGTTCGTACCGGTAGGACCGCTCCATGTATTGATGGTCGTACCCGTGGTGTAGATCATGTGCGCTTCGATCGTTGAAGGCGCGCTGGCCGGTGTCTCCGACTGCAGCGTGATCACCAGTTTACCCTGGGAAGGCAGTTGGATCCGGTACCAATCATCATCCGTGTTGCCATTGAAGTGCAAATGGCCATCGTAGTCGGTATTGAGCGTGACCAGAGGTCCGGTGCCGGATGAGTTGTTCCCTTCTGCGTCGTCGGCGAATACAGGAGTACCAAGTGACACGGTCATAGAGAACGAAGTACAGGTACCTGCCGGTCCGGACACACGCACCGAATGGGCTCGGTTGAACTCGAATAGGGTTGCCGCGCAAGGCCAAAAGCCCGTACCGATGGTCGTGGTGTTCGGGGCCGCGGTTACCGTGAACGTGTGCTCCACGTTCGCGGGAACCAAGGATTGGCCTACCAAGTAGGCGTCGCGATACACGCTGATCGTCAACTGGGCAGGGGACGCGGTTGCGTTCGTGGCTGACCAATTGAACTGTACCGCATTGGAAGGTACCGCAGTACCGGGCCATGGTGCAATGAGTACTTGTGGAGCACAATCCCCTCCGGCACTTCCGGAGAAGCTGAAGGGCAGTTGCGCCCATGCCACTGCGCTCAGCAGCATGGCGGTTATGAGGTGTGGAATTCTCATGGGTGGAGGGTTTTGGTTTTCGGGATTGGGGAAGGGTTTGGTTGATATTCTCTTGGGTCGGAGGGATCGATCCATCCACATATCGGAAAGGGTGCTGGTATGTGAACGATCGCCGCCGCAGGGTCACTGTTTAACGAAGCGAGTGCTCCAGGACCCGTTTCCATCGCTCACGCGCAGCAGGTAGCTGCCACTTGCCAGATCGCTGATGTCCCAGTTGCGGGAAGTAGTGCCGCTCACGCTCCAGGTGGAGAGGTCGCGGAGAACAGCGCCACTGATGTCCAGCACTTGCAGGTTCAGGGTACGCGCCGCGTCAACGCTTAGCCGCAGCCCGAGTTCCTCGGTCACCGGGTTCGGGAAGAGCAGCAGTTCGCTGATGCCAGGCAGTTCATCGATACTCGTGAAGGAGTCGAATTGCGTGGTGAGCGGGACCGTCCACGTTCCGTTCACGCTGCTGAAGCGGATGGTGAAGAGGTGCGTGCCGCTGGTGGTGCCGGTAGGTAGATCGGCGATCAGGTCCACCACGTTGTTCGGGCCGATGCTTGCGCTTGTGCTGCTGGCGATCGCATCATCGATCCAGTATTCATAGCCGTTCACCGCTCCGCTGTTCTTCGTGAACAGGGTGGTCTGCGGTACGCTGTAGTCACCGTTGCTGTCCTTGAACTGGACGGTGATGGTGTTGAAGTCCTTGGTGAGCGAAGGCAGGACAAGCGTTGCGTTCAATTGCACAACTGATGCCGGGCCGATGCTCGCGGTGGTGAGCGTCGCTGGATCGTCATTGATCCAGTAGCGGTATTCGGTGATCGTCTGTGCGCGCAGTTGGCCTGTGGCCGTGAGCGCCGCGATGAGAAGTATGCGCTTCATGGCTCAGTGGGTTTGCGCGGCCACGCGGATGTTCACCGGAAGATCGCCGTTCGCGTTCGTAGCGGGAGCGATCGCTGCTTCGCGGAAATGCGGGTTGAAAGGAGCCGCCCCCTCCTTCCAAGGAGACGAAGTGCCATAGACCCCGACGTCCGTACCGTCCGTGGCCATGCCCACACCTGCACTGGTCGATTGCAGGTGCATGTCATCGGTCCATTCGAAGTCCGTGTTGTCCTCGCTGATGAAAATGTCGCTCACCGGCACGTTGAGCACGTTGCCCACGGCCGCACCCGCCGTCATGTTGCTGGTGAGCGCGTCGCTCACGCACAGGTTGTTCGTCAGGACGGCACCGCCGCTCTGCCAGAACGGAGCCGAGCCACGCGTGAAGATGCAGTCCTCGATCGTGCAGTTGCCGCAGTTGCCCACGCGGGTGCCCAAGCCGATGCAATGTCGCATGGTGAGCCCACCGCCATCGAATCCGGAAACCTCCGCACCGGTGCCGAGCTGCAGGTCCAGGATGCAGCGGGTGAGCGTGGCCGTACCACCGGTCTGCCCGTAGAGCGCGCCGTGGAACACACACTCATTGTAAACCGTGCTGGAGCCGCTGGCGTTGGAACCGCTATAGTTCGTGTAGATCCGAGTGTCGAACACGCAGTGCTCGAACACCATGCCTGTCGCATCATCGTCTGCGTCGCTGGTGCCGTACTCGATGTAGAAGTAGGGAGCGAAACGGACCCCGGTGAATGTGCTACCACTGGCCGCCGCTGTGAAGATGATACTTCCGGTGTTGCCCACATTTGTGGTGGAAATGGTCGTTGTACTGGTCACAGCCGCACTGTCTGGACCGATGCCGGCCCCGATGAAGTGCAAGGGCATAGCGATGGTCAAGGCCCCAACGGTGTTGAACCCGCCCCCACTGAAGTAGAGCTTGTCATTGGGTTGCGCCACGGCCAGGGCCGCGTTGATGTCCGTAAAGACTTGCGGCGCGCCCGTGCCTTGCAGCACGATTCGTTGCAGTTGGGCGTGGGCCATGCCGGAGAAGAGTCCGGCGCAGGTTAGCAGGGTAAGGGTTCTTGATCGCATGGTTTCTGGGGTTTTCGAGTTCGTTTTCATAGGCTCATCGGGAAGCTCCATTCGATGTGAACAAGTCAGGCTCGAATATTTTTCGGTACGTGCTTCCTCCCCCCTGTTCACATTCCGCCCCGATCCCCGATATGGTGCTGAATACGGCTTCGGATTAAGTCGTGACACCAGAAGAGCATGTACGCTTCCCGGCTTTCGCCGTATTATCGTGCTTCACACCGCTCTCCCAGTGGAAGTCACGGCCATCGATATCCATCCACAGCCTTATTGGCTCGTCGGACTTCGCCGCAACGATCCAGCGACGGTCCGTACACTCTACACGAAGCATTTTCCGGTGGTACGGCAATACGTATTGAAGAACAGCGGCACCCGCAGCGATGCCCAAGATGTGTTCCAGGAGGCTATGACCGCGCTTTGGATGAGTGTAAAGGATGGACGACTTGTGCCCGACGCAGATCCCGGTGGCTTCCTCTATCGTGTAGCCAAGAACAAATGGTTGGACATTGTCCGGTCAGCAGCGCACAAGCACATGAAAGTGGTGCATGACGCACGCGAGCTGGACCCCGCTACCGATGTCCCGGACGACATCGAGGAACGCATCGTGCGCCTGCGTGGCGTGTACGACAAGCTCGATGACAAGTGCCGCGCGGTGTTGGATCAGTTCTATTTCGAACGGAAGGATCTCGCCACCATTGCGGCAGGCATGGGTGTGGAGGAGGAGAGCATCCGCACAATCAAATACCGTTGTATGATGAAATTGCGGGCGTTCCGCAAGTCGATCAGCGGCGAAGACCAGAACGAAGCATGAGCCAAGGAGCATTGGATAGGAACACGTTCGAAGCGATCGAGGCATACGTGCTCGATCGCATGGATGCTGATGAGCGCACAGTGTTCGAGCAGCGCATGGCGACGGAACCTGCACTGCATGAGGAAGTGGAGTTGGAGCGAGAGAACATTCGTGCGGTGGAGTTGGGTGGTGTAACGCGCTTGTTGAACGAGATCGCGCAGGAGGAAGGGACCAAGAGCGCGGGACTTTCCGGAAGCGGGTGGGGCACGTACCTGAAGTATGCCGCTGTGATCGCGGTGATCGCCACCGGCGCCATTTGGTGGTTCACTCGCGCGCCGCTCAACGAGCGTTTGTTCGCGGAGTATTTCGTTGCCGACCCGGGCCTTCCAGTGGAGATGGGTGTGGCCGATGACCCCGTTTTCGCGGATGCGATGGTGTCCTACAAAGAAGGTCACTATGGCGAGGCTAGCTCGAAGTGGATGCCCCTGCTCCAACAAGATCCGCAGAACGACACCCTCCAGTTCTACATCGGTAGCGCAGCGATTGCCGGTGGTGATGCCGATGTGGCCATTCCGTACTTCAAGCACATCTGCGACGAAGCCACGTCCGTATTCCATGACAAGTCGCAGTGGTACCTCTTCCTAGCCTATGTAAGTGCTGGGAAGGTTGCGGAGGCGAAGGCGATGAAGCTGGAAGGTGATCACGTGTATGGCGAACGTGTCCGGGCGATCACATCCAAGTTGAAGTGATGCGTTGCATCGTTCCGCTCATCGCCCTTGCACTCGCAACTCCCAACGCGTCGGCCCAAGTCGAGAAGCGACTGGCCGATCGCCACGCGCGCATCGGTGAGCTGCATCAGGCCGAAGACTACGCCGGGACGATCAAGGAGATCGAATTGCAACTGAAGGAGGTTGCTGGCACTACCTGGCAGGACTCCATCTACCGCTACACTTTCATGCTCGGTCGCGCGGTTTGGAAATCGCAGGATGCGGACAAAGGCATAGCTGCTGCGGAACGCATCGCGCAACAAGTGAAGCAACACGACCGCAGCACCCTGCACCAGCTCGATGCCATGGACGATGTGGCGCGGTTGCTCTTCGGCATGGGCCGCATGAAGGAATGCGCCACCGTCGATTCGGCTAGCGTTGCTTTCGCCGATGCGCACAAGGAGGTGTCGCTGATCCGTCGTGCCAAAGCCCGTCAACGGCTCGGGCTGGACTATTCGCAAATGGGCGACTACGAGCGCAGCTTGACGCATTACCTCGATGCACAGGCGGTGTTCGGCAGGTCGGACACGCTGGTGGCAACGGCCTTGGCGGAAGTGTGCAACGGCGTGGGTTCGGCCTACTGGCATCTGGGCGAGAACAAGAAGGCCGATGAAGCCTACAAGCAGGCGCTCGCCTATTGGGAGCAGAGCACCGATCCCAAGCGCGACTTCCGCATGGCGGGCACGCTCATCAACAGGGGCATCCTCTGGCAGAGCGCGGGCGACTTCAACCGCAGCAAGGCGAGCTATCTCGAGTGCATCCGGCGGTGCGGCGCCGTAGCCGACACAGCGAAGGACCCCTTGCTGCGCGAGGAAGCGATCATGGGTCGCACGCGCGGCTACGTCAACCTGGCCACGGTCTATTTCGCTGTGGGCGATGATGGACGTTCGCGCGAGTTGCTGGAGATGGCCTTGCGCGACCGCGAGAAGATCCTCGAACCCGATGACCCGAAGCTCCTGGGTGTGAAGGACCGCCTGGCCGACCTGGAGTTGGAAGCGAAGAACTACGCGAAGGCTGAACAATGGGTGCGCGCCTATCTGGAGGCCTGCGAGAAATACTATGGCGTGGGCAGCGAGGACTATGCGCGCACCTGCTCGAAGCTCGGCGAGGTGTATGCCGGCCTTGGTCGGAACGAACAGGCCGACTCCTTGTTCAAGCGCAGCATCGAGCTGAACGCAGCGATGGAGAACGCCGGCACCAACGCGGAACTGGCCAGCGCTTATCGCCGACATGCACAATTCTGCATGAAGCAAGGCTGGAACGCCGAAGCCGTGAAGGACGTCGAGGCCGCGCTCGCGATCATCACCGCGATCCACGGCGATCGCCACCACAAGGTGGCCACCTACGAATTGTTGCTGGCCGAGGCCGCCTTCGCCAACGGCGAACCCGCGACC
>JANNYL010000298.1:0-12712 GCA_031410075.1 Flavobacteriales bacterium | reverse complement strand
AAGCCCGCCAACAAGATGAAACCTGCTACCGGACCTGCCCAAGAACTCAACGAACAAAGGGTAGTAAATGCCCGGAAAAAAGGCATTCCTTGATCTGCTGGCAGGTTCAGATCGACTTCTCCTGAACCTCCGCCTGGCCACAAAAGCAACACCATCGGTATGAGCCCGATCAGTGCCAACGGCTGGTTCTGACGGAAAAGCCTTACCACCATGCCTTGCTCGGCTGTTTGAGGGTATGCGAAAGGACACCTCTATATTTGACCCGGTTCAACATACCACGCTCATGCAATCGTTCTTCTTCGCCATCGGTCAATTCTGCCAGTCATCGTTCGACGCCTTGCTGGTGCCTGCAGGTTGGATACCACCAACAATTTTCGCTTTGGTGCTGGCCTTCGGTGCGTTCTATTGGATGAATGCGCAGGCGAAGTACAGCCAACGGGCGAAGGATCGAAAGGAGTACATCTGAAGCCCTCGCTTCAAAGTATTTGAACGATACTCGCTGTTTTCGAAACAGGTGTTTTAACGAGATCCTTCCCGATATCGGTGCGCATTGTTCGACCTTGGAAGTCGATCACCAATGAATTCTTGTACGCGTTGGCAATGGCTTGATCCAAGTCTTTGCCGAAGGCGCTTACGGTAAGCACTCGCCCTCCAGCCGTAACCAATCCCTCCTTCTTGTTTTCAGCGGTCCCGGATTGGAACACATACGCATTGACGACATTCTCGATGCCTGTGATCGACTTGCCACTTTCGTATTTCCCAGGATAACCTTCCGCGGCCATCACCACAGAAACGCATGTGCGGGCATCCACGTCCACATGGCGCTCGCTCAATGTACCATGGGCGATGCCTTCAAAGAGATCGAGCAGGTCGCTCCGCAGGCGTGGTAGGATAGCCTGCGTTTCTGGATCACCAAGACGCACGTTGTACTCGATCACGTACGGTTCACCATCCACATTGATAAGGCCCATGAAAAGAAAGCCTTGGTATGGGATCCCTTCCTCACGCAAGCCGCGAATTGTCGGGGCTGCAACGCGGTCGTGTACTTTCTGCATAAAATCCTTGTCGGCGAAATGCGCTGGGCTTACAGCCCCCATCCCGCCCGTATTGGGGCCTGTATCTCCATCACCGATACGCTTGTAGTCCTTCGCCGCAGGGAGCATCTTGAACGTCTCGCCATCGGTGATCAAAAATGCGCTCAACTCAATTCCTTTCAAGAATTGTTCAAGCACTACGCGCTCGCTGGCGGCCCCGTACTTGGCTCCAGAAAGCATATCCTTCAACGTGCTTTCCGCCTCTTTTCGGTCCTGCGCGATCACAACACCTTTCCCCTGGGCAAGGCCATCCGCTTTGATCACGTATGGCGGTTTCATGCGATCCAAGTGCTCAACGGCTTCTTTCAACTGTCCTTTGCCGAACGCTCGGAAAGCGGCTGTGGGAATATTGTGACGGAGCATGAACTCTTTGGCGAACTCCTTGCTCCCCTCAAGTCGAGCACCTGCGGCTTTGGGGCCGATCACCGTAACGTCCTTCAGTTTGGGATCTTCGGCGATACGATCATGCAAGCCTTCTACGAGCGGCGCTTCAGGGCCAACAACAACCACTTTGATACGCTTGAGCAAGAGGAACTGTCGCAGCGCCTTCTGGTCGTTCAGGTCGATAGCGACATTGCGCCCGTGCCGCACGGTACCTGGATTTCCAGGACTCACATAGAGTTCATCGAGCAACGTGCTCTGGGCCAGTTTCCACGCGAGCGCATGCTCACGGCCACCGCCCCCGATCAACAGAACATTCATGTGTTTGTGTTTGCGGCAAAGGTGGCTTGCACGTTACTCTGAACCCAAACAAGTTTCCAACAGATCACCAAAGCAGCCACATAGAAAGGCTTTCTCACTGAACAAACCCGATCCAGGGATACTGGGGAGGATCAATCCTTGTGCGCTACGACAACTCGCTTGATACTACAGCCAAGGTTCTTGGTAGTCGCGGGATCCGCTGGCTTACCGATGACAGTGGCAGCAATTGCATCTGTCAAGTAATGTTTGGTAACCGCCTTCGCATCGTCCACGTTATCATCGATGGCACCTTTGTAAACGAGCTCCATGCTTTTGTTGAAAAGGAACACATGCGGGGTGGTACGAGCGCCGAACGCATCGGCAACGGCGTTGTTCTCGTCCAAAAGGTAATGCCCTAAATAGTTCTGTTCCTTGTAATGCTTCTGCATGTCAGTGTAGCTATCTCCATTATCACGCTTCGCAGCATTGCTGTTCACAAGCGCGAAACCGATACCGCTCTTGGCGCACAGTGTCCCCAATTCGGGATAGCGTCCCTCCCAGCCCGCGCTCCCTTCACTTCCCACTACAAAAGGGCACGTGTTGCAACTGAAGATCACGAGCAACCCGTTCTCTCCGACCAGGCTTTTCAAACTTGCTTCCCGGCCAACAACATCTTTCATGCTTTGTTCAGGCATGGGCAATGCGGATCCGATCGCGAGATCAGGAAGAGCCTCGTGAGCAGGCAGTAAAACAACGGTAGCTAATGAAACGAGGACGGATTTGAGCAACATGCGCGTTGAATTTGGTTTGCTAAAGTAGTGCGGGTACTGAAGGGAAACAGCACCTTGCGGTCACAAGTTCTGTTACTCTATGGAAGCTTCACTGGTGATCATTCCGCTTGTGGCGATGGGTGCGTCACTGCTCACCTTCATCAGCGGGTTCGGGTTGGGCACGTTGTTGTTGCCGGTGTTCGCAGTCTTCTTTCCGTTGGAGGTCGCGATCCTTCTCACCGCCATCGTGCACCTGTTGAACAACTTGTTCAAATTCGGGATGCTGTGGAAGGAAGTGAGCTGGCCAGTCGTTCTTCGCTACGGTATACCGGGTATTGTTGGAGCTTTCTTGGGAGCAAGGTTGATGCAACTACTGGGAACACGATCTCCACTTTTTCAAGGCGTGCTCCAACCCGTTGATCCATTGGATATCACAATTGCTGCACTGATGCTCATATTCGGATCCATTGAATTGTCCACACGCTTGAGCGCTCGATCTTTTCCACCCTCGTTCCTTCTTCCCGGTGGCATTATCAGTGGGTTCTTCGGCGGGCTCAGCGGCCATCAAGGAGCATTGCGCAGCATGTTCCTTTTGCGCGTTGGATTGGAAAAGCAAGCCTTTTTAGCCACCGGCATAGTGATCGCATGTTTGGTGGATCTCACTCGACTACCCGTGTATTTGGCTGGTGAAGAACTCCATCATGTGAAGGATCAATGGCCCATCTTGTTGGTATCGACAGGTGCAGCATTCGCGGGTGCTTGGTTCGGTAAGTCATTGATCCCGAAGGTGACGTTGAGCATCGCGCAAAAACTGGTTGGTCTGTTGTTGATGTTGATCGCGTTGCTGCTTTCAACCGGCGTGATCTAAACTTGGAAAGGCCGCCCAAGTCGAGCGGCCTTTTGAGCAGAAGGGAGAGACCAGTTATTGCAAGGTCACCAATTTGGTAACCACGCGTTCCTTGCCGAAGTAAATGTCTTTGCCACCGATGTTTTCAGGGTAGTAGTTAAAGGCCACTACTTGTGCCACACTGGTGCCGGCGTTAAGTGTGCCAAGTTCAGCAGCGGTGAACGTACACGTATTGTCGTTCGCCCCTTGGCGTTTCAAAATTCCACCTATGGCGAAGTACACACTGTCGGCACCATACACCGAAGCCACGGTAAGTGTGTAGTCCAATGCACGATCAATGGTGCCTGCGCTGCTCACAGTATCAACAATGGGGAAAGAGATAGCGTTCGTGTTACGTGTGAAAGCTGGAATACCATTGCCACCGGTAACGTTCCAGTTCACACCACCACCGAACTCGATACCATTGATGTTGCCGCCTGTAGGTTGGAAAGCATAGGCATTGTTGGTGAAGGTGAATGTGCTGTCGTTGCACTTGACCGTACCTGCTTGGACCGCAGTACCTGCATCATCCCAGAACACAGCAACACCGGTATTCACATCGATCTGGATGGTACCGAGAAAAGGGAACGTGTAGTTGGTAGCTGTGCTTACCGCCCACAAGGCACCATCGGCACCAGTTAGAACAGGAGTTGTGTTGACCGTTGAGTTCGAGTTTCCCGCAGGTGTTGGCGTTACAGGCGTGGCCGTTTCTTCATCCTTGCTGCACGATGTGGCGAGCAGAACGAGTGAGGCAAGAGCAACGAGAGAGAACGATTCGAGTGTGCGGTTTCCGAGTTTCATGTGCGTTGTTTTTAGTTGCGGCAAATCTTCCCCGTTCAACGCATATGTTACATCCGTAAGGTCCCGTGATGTGCTACGGTAATCACCGTAAAGTCCCACAGCCCACTGGCCTGTGGGGGTGTGCTCTTCGCAGGCTGGAAGCCTGTGTCTCTATTGCACCAAGCCCGCTTTGATCGCGATGCGCACCAAGCCCGCCACGTTGTGCATTTCCAGTTTCTTCATCAGGTTGGTACGGTGCGTATCAACAGTACGTGGACTTATGAAGAGTTTTTCGCCGATCTCTTTGTTGCCCAACCCTTCCGCGAGTGCGGCGAGAACTTCCACTTCGCGTTCGCTGAGGTCGGCAAGCAACGCGCTTCCCTTTTTCGTTTCGGCACCATCGCGCAGGAACGAAGCCGTGAGCGAACTGCCGAAATGTTTTCGGCCTGCGCAGACATTGCGAATGGCCAACACCAACTCGTCACGGCCCACACTTTTTACCAAGTATCCATCGGCACCCAGTTCCATCACGCGCTTTACCACCGAGGCTTCTTCGTGCATGCTCAACACCAGCACACGCAGTTCGGGGTACTTTTTCTTGGCTCGTTCGGTAAGTTGCAGGCCATCCATGTCGGGCATATCGAGATCGGTGAGTAGCACATCGACACCGATATGTTCCAGTAGATATAGTGCTTCGATCCCGTTCGCTGCGGTGCCCACGCATTCAACGCCTTCAGCGCCAAGAAGCAGGTTGTGCACGCCATCGGTAATTATGGTGTGATCATCACATAGAGCGACCCGGATCGTTTTCTCAGGCATGTTGAAGGGGGTTTCCGCTGGTCAGCGGGATGCGCAACGTCACGATGGTACCGTTCTCCGGTGCGTTACTGAAATCGATGTGGCCGTGCATGGCGCGCGCGCGGTCGTTCATACTGAGCAAGCCGATGCCGTCGTGTGCGCGATCGCCCATGCCTTTGCCATCATCTTCCACCATCAGCACCAAATGACCTTTGTTCTTGAGCAATTGCACATTCACGTTTCGCGCATCGGCGTGCTTGATGATGTTATTCACCAACTCTTGCGCGATGCGATAAACGCCCACTTCAACGTGCTGTGGAAGTCGTGCCTCAAGGCCAAAATGTTCGTAGTTGAGCGTGAAGCCGGGGCGGTCGAGCGCCTTGTGCAACATGTCGCCAAGTGCAGGTGCTAGGCCAAGATCATCAAGCGCGCGTGGTCGCAAGTTGTGGGCGATGCCGCGCACATCGCGGCTAGCATCATCGAGCACCGACATCAAACCGGCAACGCGCGATCTCTCGTCGGGTGCTCGCTCTGAAATTCGGGTGGCCACATCTTCCAACTGGAATCGCAGACCCGCGAGTTGTTGCCCAACGCCATCGTGCAACTCGCCCGCTAAGCGCCTACGCTCGGCTTCGGTATTGTCGATCACTGCTTTCAAACCGCGATCACGTTCGGCGATCACCTGCTCACTCATTCGCCCCTTGTGCCTGGCCCGTTGAATAAAAACCACCAACGTACCGATCAACACGAGCAAACCAAAACCACCAGCAAGGGCCACCATGCGCAAACGCTGTTGGGCGATCTCGGCCTTTTGAACTTCGGTGCGCGTGCGCTCTTGCAGCAATTCCTTCTCAGTACGTTCGGTCTCGTATTTCACTTGCATGTCGCTGAGCTGCTGCACACGCTCAACATTGTATACGCTGTCCTTGAACGTTGTAAGATCCTTTTGTGCGAGGAAGGCCTCACGTGGTTTGCCAACTTTTTCATACGCATTGGCGATACCAGAAAGCGCCATGATCATAGGTCGAACAAATCGCTCTTGGCGACAGATCCCAAGTGAATTCCGGTAGAAATCGATGGCTTCATTCACTCGGCCAGCCAGCACTAATTCGTTTCCGACATTCGCCGCATAGTGAGCAACACCGCTCAGATCACCCATCTCATTCGCGCTGGCCAAGGCTTGCTGGTAGTAGGCAATGCTTCGATCGAAATTCTTCAGGTCATGTTGCATCACACCCATGTTATTCGCCAGAATGGCGATCTCGCTTTTGGCCCCGATGCGTTGGAAGATGAGCATTGCTTCTTCGGCCACTAACATCGAGGGATCATGCTGTTTCTGCGTTAGCAGGATCTGGGACAATTGCCCCAAGGCCATCGCTAAAGGATAACCATTGTCCACACCCCGCAATTGGTCAACCGCTTCCTGGGCCACTTTCATGGCACCAGAGGTATCACCTTGCAATTCATACAACCGCGCGATATTTCCTCGGGTTTGTGCTGCATGCACAACATCATGCAACGCATCATAGATCGTGAGTGCCTCATATTGGCTCGTCTGGGATTCTGCGAACCGCCCGGTCTCTTGATAAAGCGTTCCAAGTTTGCTCAAGCTACCAGCCTCGCCAACACGGTCCTTGGCAGTTTCACGAATCCGAAGGGTACGCAAGTTCAATTGGATAGCGCGCTGGTATTCACCCTTGCGCTGCACCGCAATGGCCAGATCATTCACAGCCTGTGCTACCAGAAGGCTATCGCCCAATGATTCGGCCAACCTCACACCTTCAGTTGCATAGGACATTGCACGCGCGGCATCACTTCGTCCCAACTCCCAGCTGATGTCACCCAAAGCGCCAATGCGCTCTTTCCCAGAAAGCGAAGGCAGAACATTTATAAGGCTATCGAGCACGGTTTGGCTACTCGCCGTGATCGCGAACGCCAAATAGATCAGCAGGAACGGAAGTCGCATTTCAGAACACGCAAAGTACGAGGTCAAATTGTCGCGATACCTACGGCCAAGTGCGCATCGATCTACGGTATGGGCCGTATCGCGATCGATGCGGAACCCTCAGAAGCAAAACCCAAGCGGTTCACAACGGGATATTCCCGTGCTTCTTCTTGGGCAGCTTATCTACTTTGTTGCGAAGCATGCGCAGTGCATGGATCACCTTGATGCGAGTATCGCTCGGGCGGATCACTTCATCCACATAACCGCGCGCGGCCGCTTCGTACGGGTTTGCGAATTGCTCTTTGTATTCGGCCTCTTTCTCTTTCCATTTGGCCTCCTTGTCGGTGGCCTTGGCGATCTCGCTTTTGAAGATGATCTCGGCGGCACCCTTGGCCCCCATCACCGCGATCTCGGCTGTGGGCCATGCATAATTCATATCGCAGCCGATGTGCTTGCTGTTCATCACATCATACGCTCCACCGTAAGCTTTGCGGGTGATCACGGTAATGCGCGGCACGGTGGCTTCGCAAAACGCGTAAAGCAATTTCGCACCATGATCAATGATGCCGCGCCACTCTTGTTCTGTTCCGGGTAAGAAACCGGGCACATCAACGAATACCAGGAGCGGAATGTTGAAAGCATCGCAGAAGCGCACGAAGCGAGCGGCTTTAATGCTGGCATCAATGTCCAAAACACCTGCGAGAACAGCCGGTTGATTGGCCACGCACCCAACAGTGCGCCCTTCGATCCGTGCGAAACCTACCACCATATTGCGGGCGTATTCGGCATGCACTTCCATGCTGCTGTCGGGGTCGATCACCGCGTTCATCACCTGGCGGATATCGTACGGCGTGTTCGCATTCTCCGGAATGATCGAGTCCAATTCAGGGCGCGACTCATCGCTGGGTTCGTAGGCCAATGCCGGTGGATCTTCTTCGCAATTGCTGGGCATGTAAGAGACCAATCGCCGCAGTTCGCGAATTGCAACAAGTTCATTGGGTGCGGTAAAATGGGCAACTCCGCTTTTGCTCGCGTGCGTTGAAGCACCACCAAGTTCTTCCGCCGTTACTTCTTCGTGGGTAACGGTTTTCACCACGTTGGGTCCGGTAACGAACATGTAGCTGGTGTTCTCCACCATCAACACGAAATCCGTTAGTGCGGGGGAATACACAGCACCACCGGCACACGGGCCTAGGATCGCGCTGATCTGAGGAACAACACCGCTCGAGCGAACATTGCGAAAGAATATATCGGCATAACCGCCAAGGGAAACCACACCTTCCTGGATCCGTGCGCCACCACTGTCATTCATACCGATAACAGGAGCACCGTTCTGCAAAGCGAGGTCCATGATGCGCCCGATCTTCTCCGCATGCGCCTCGGCCAGGGAACCACCCAGAACGGTAAAATCCTGTGAGAACACATAGACCAACCTGCCATCGATATTTCCGAAGCCGGTAACCACCCCATCGCCCAGGAAAACCTGCTCTGCCAATCCAAAATTGGTGCTGCGATGTGTCACCAACTGACCGATCTCCTGGAAGCTCCCCTCATCCAGGAGAAGCTGTACCCGCTCACGCGCCGTGAGTTTTCCCTTTTTGTGCTGCCCTGCAATGCGCTCGGCCCCGCCACCTTGAAGGGCAAGCTCGATCTTACTATCCAGTTCGCGTAAGGCTTCGGCGTTGTTCATGTGTGTTTTCGCAAGGCGCCGAAAGTAGTGTTGGAGCCGATGTTCGACCCATACTACCGTTGATTCGGGCCCTTACATTCGAAAACAGCTTTCATTCGGTACGACCAATGCGTCTCCCCTACATTCGCCGGACCGATGACGTGGCGCTTCGCCGACCTCCCTATCCGCACCAAATTCCTGATCACGTTGGGCATCCCCGTGGCAGGTTTGGTGTTGCTGATCGGCAAACAGGTGATCAGCAGTTTGAACCGCCGCGATGTGTTGCAGTACGTGAGCATCCAAGCGGGCAATATCCGCTTGATGGGCGACTTGACCGAAGCTCTGCAGCAGGAAGGTGCGAGTTCCGTCGCATGGCTAAGTGGCGTGGAAACGAATGCACAGCGGATGATGGTTCGCCACACCACCACTGATGCTGCGATAGAACGGCTCAACGATCCAGCCTTGCAGATGGACCCGCTGGACCACTCGCTCAATACGCGATCGCTGTTGAACGTGGTGCGAGAGCGCGTGCTGGCGCGCAGCCTGCCAACCGGTGAGGCCGAGCTCGAATATCAGCATATGAGCGAAACACAAGTCGAAGAGATCGCTCGTGTATTCCGGCGGTCAATGGATCCTGAAACGAACCAACGACTCTATGCCCACCTGAGCCTGTTGAATGCGAAAGAGGGGTTGAACGACATACGCATGCGTTTGACCAGAGCCCTTGCAACTGACACTATAAGCCCAGGGCAATTGGGCGAACTCAACGAGCGGATCGCACAATACGAGACCAACACATTGCTGTTTCTTCGGGACGCACCCGAGAACATACAAGTGCAGTATCGCGAGACTTTCCGCGGGGAGGAGGTGAACTACATGCGCACGATCATCGGGACCATACACGAGAAACGCTCGCTTCACGGTTTGCACACGAATGCCTCTGAATGGTGGGCCCTTTCGAGCGCGGCCATGGACCACTTACGAATGGTTGAAGGTCACTCCATTGCCAATGTGATCGCGGCGAGCGAAGGCAATTCGGATTCAGCTCAACGCCGATTGTTCATTGTGCTGAGTGCCCTTCTCGGTGTTGTCGGCGCAGTGGGTGTAATGGCTTTTGTGATCATGCGAGGCATTCGAAGCACCGTGGAAGAAGTGACTTCGGCGACAAGCGCTTTAGCTATGGGAGATGTTCGCGCGCACGTGCCGGTGAGCGGCAATGATGAGGTCGGTCAAATGGCGCAAACGTTCAATGCCATGATCGACAACGTTCGCTCTCTGGCTGCCAGTGCCGATGCCATTGGCAAGGGCAACTACGAAACGGAGGTCCTGCTCCGAGGCGAACAGGATGTGCTGGGCACAGCCCTCGCTCGAATGCGTGATAATTTGAAGGCGGCGCGCGATCGGGACCTTGAACAGAACCTGGCGCTTCAGCGAGAAAAAGACAAGCTCGAGCGGGCCAACGAACGCATCCATGTGCTGATCAAAGAGATCCATCATCGGGTGAAGAACAATCTCCAGGTGGTGGTCAGTCTCCTGCGACTGCAAAGTGAGACCATCGACGACGAGCATTTGAAACAGGTATTCGGCCAAAGCCAGAGTCGAGTGGCGTCAATGGCATTGATCCACGAAAAACTGTACAAGGGTGATGATCTCGCTCACATCGACATCACGCAATACCTGAAGGAGCTCTTTTCGGAACTTGTCCACCTGAACAACGTCAGCGACACGATACACTATCAAACCTCGATCCATGAAGGACTAACACTTGATCTGGACACCATGGTGCCCTTGGGCCTCGTGTTGAACGAGTTGATATCGAACTCCTTCAAGCATGCGTTCCAAGGGCGCGATACAGGCCTTATAGAACTTAGCATTCAACGGATAAGTGATACGGAATTCGATCTGAAATATTCGGATGATGGCATTGGCATTCCGAAAGAAAAACTCACACACGACGGCGCTACCTTGGGCATGAGCCTGATCGATAGCCTGGTAGAACAGTTGAACGGCTACCTCACCGTAGAAAGCGACGGGAATGGCACACGCTATCATGTGCGGTTCAAAACCGCTTGAGTCATTGTTGAAGGCGATGTGCTAAAGGCCTCAGGCTGATACACAGGGCCGGAAATGTTCGAGCAGCAACACTGCCACGCCTTGCAGAACAACGCTTGTAACGAATGGTCACGGCCTGAAGCGATCGAGCTACCCCTTCGCCAACTCTGCTTCCACCTCTTCGGTGAGCTCCATGTTGTGGTACACGGCGTTCACATCCTCATCCTCATCGAGCAGATCCACCAACCGCATCACGTTGCGTGCGGTCTCGAGATCGGCCGGTATCAATGAGAGCGGGAATCGCTTGAGTTCTGCGGTCTTGCTTACCACTCCGAGCTGCTCAAGCTTTTGGGCCATTGTACCGAAGGAGGTGTACGGAGCCAGAACAATGAACCCCTCTTCGTCACGGATCACATCATCGGCACCCGCATCAATGGCCTCCATCTCGAATTCGTCAGGATCCCTGCCTTTCAATGCCGCCAACTCGATCACGAATTCCGCTTTGCGCTCGAAGACATGTGCCAGTGAACCCATTGTACCCAAAGTGCCTTCGCATTTGCCGAAATAGCTGCGCACATTCGCAACAGTGCGCGTAGTGTTGTTGGTAGCGGCATCAACAAAAATGGCGACTCCACCGGGAGCATATCCCTCATAGGTTATTTCCGCGAAATCAACGCCTTCACCACCGGCAGCCTTTTTTATGGCGCGATCCACGTTGTCTTTGGGCATGTTCATACCCCTCGCGTTCTGCACGGCCATGCGCAAACGCGTATTGGCTTCGGGGTTCGCACCACCGGCTTTGACGGCCATGGCGATCTCCTTTCCGATACGCGTAAAGAGCTTGCTCAACTTGGCGTTACGCGCGAAGATCCTGTGCTTGCGCTTTTCGAAAACTCGGCCCATGGTGCGGATTCTTGAAAAATGATGGCCTACTGCAGGCCGGACGGAATGACTTCGGGTTGCGAAAATAGGCGAAGCCCCGACGTGTATCGTCGAGGCTCCGTGGCGGCGTTCGTTCAGGTCCCCTTGTCGCGCTCGCCGCTTGTTCAGTTGAAACCGACCAGTGTAAGGCCTACTGTGACCGGCGTGACCTCCGGAGCTGTCCCTTTCTCGAACAATGGTGTAAGGCCGTATTCCCCGAAAAGATTCCAGCCACCGATCCCGATCTGGGCACGTGCAGACACCCGATAAGGCAAGAGGTTGTAACGGCCATTGTCGCGTACTTTTTTAGTCTCCCCACCCTCGCTGTACTTCTGCTTGTACATGGTGTCGAAGTACCAACTACCCACCACACCTGCGGCAAAGTGGAAGTTGCCCTTACGGGAGCAATGCCCGCCCTTGTCCTTACAGCAGCCGCTTACCATAGTCGGAAGTGGAGCACTCTTGGTATTGAACTCGAACATCAAAGGCAGGCGCAAGCCTATCTGGCGCATCTTGTTCTTGGTGAACTGCGGCTCTGTCGCGGGGACGGCGTAGGTGCTGTCTCCATTATAGGCCAGCCGCACGTTCTCGCTCAGGTGGTAACCGGTAAACTCGAGCCCCAAGCCCCAGAAGAAGCCAGCATGGTGACTACCGAATTCATACTTCTGTTCCATGAAGTTGATGCTGATCCATCGGCTGCGCAGGTTGTCCAGCAACATGGGCCCGGCCTTGGGGCCATCCCCGAACCTGCCATCACTGGTGAGGAAAGTATTGACCCCTACATCGATCCCGCTCCAATAAGTAAAGGCATTGCGGCGTTCGCGCCGGGCTTGTGTAAGCCGCTCCACCGCGCTATCTGCTGTAGAAACGTCCGTGCGGTTGGAGGTAATGATCCGAACGAGTTTGCGCTTCAGTTCGATCCGGATGGTATCGTTGCCATCATCGTCGTTGTCCTTCACTTGGGCATAAGCGCCATTCGTACTGCTGAGGCCAAGTTCCAAACGATGTCCTTCCAAACCCCTTTCGGCCGAGGTGTCGGTACGGGTGGAATCGGTCTGCGCGAGGATGTTCAGGGGCAGGAACAAGGCCAGTGCGAGTAAGTTCGAGGTGTTCATG
>JANNYL010000297.1:0-9613 GCA_031410075.1 Flavobacteriales bacterium | reverse complement strand
TCGCCACGCTTGCCTTCGATGCTGTTGAGGAGTGCGGTTTCTTCACCGCACACATAAGAACCAGCTGCCTTGATCACCTTGAACCGGAAATCGAAACCACTGGCTTTGATGTTCTTCCCGATCCAACCGTTTTCCTCCAGTTCGGCAACTGCCTTCTTCACGATCTCCACCGCTTCCGGATACTCGGCACGGATGTACAACACACCTGTATCGGCGCCCACACAATACCCCGCGATCATCATTCCAAGGAGCACCAAGTGGGGCCGTTGTTCCAGCAAGTACCGATCACTGAACGCGCCTGGGTCGCCTTCATCCGCATTGCACACGATGTATTTCCGCGATACCCCAAGGCCTGAGACATCAAGCGCATCCTTGCACGCCTGCAACTTGAAGCCCATCGGGAAACCCGCACCACCGCGTCCACGTATCGTCGCGATCTTGATCTCGTTCAGTACAACCGCAGAATCGCTTTTCAGGACCTGTTCCCACGTCGCATAGAACGTTTCCAACGGAGGCATCGGTGCGGTGAGGATCGGTTGCTCCATCGATGTGCCCACATAATGCGCGTCCATGCCGTTGGCTGCTTTGCCACCAACGATCTCCCCCACGCGATCGATCGCCTTGCCAGAGTAATTCAACCCGCCCACATTGAACGCGCTGTTCTCGTGACATCGACCAAGACAACAAATGTGGCCGATCTCTTCGGTCTTGAAATGGTTCGACAATTCGTGGTGCACATGCTCCTGTGTTCCAGCGACCAGGCAAGCGCTCCCATTGCACACATAGGCCTTCTTCCCTTGGTTTTCTTTCCGCAGAAAGTCATAGAACGAACTCGTTCCATAGGTGATCGCTTCCCCGATAAGGAAGTCGTCGGCGATCCGGGTCAGGTCTTCGGTATCGGGAGTGCCGGATTTCTCCGCCGCGTGTTGGAGCCGTTCCCAAAGCGGATCATGGAGTTCCTTGGCTTCTCGGCCAGAGAGGGAGGAAATGTTCTTGGACATGCGGATCCAATGTACGCGAACGCGGCTGATGATCGTTCGTGCGATCCTGGGATCCGTTGCCTTTCTTTGGTCGCCATGGCTGCCAAGGGAACTCTGAGGACAGAGGATATCGCCGCACTTCGAAGGCTGTTCACCAAGCGAACGGACAAGACGGCGAATGAGCGCGAAGCCCGCTGGTTGGCTATTAGGTCAGGGACATTCCGAGCAGCGCGTCCATTGAAGGACTATCACGACCTGCTTCTGTTCATACTCGCCTTTCCTGCCAATGCCCAAGACTCTTCACTGGCTGGTGCAGAGCTGGAACGGGTTGCTACGCTCGTTGCCGACCTGTGCAAGAGAAATGCAACAATGCACTTTGCGCTGATGAACTCGGGCATTTCCGGTTCGGCTTCCTGCGCTACTTACGGGATCGACCTGTCACGCTGGCTGTCCGATGCGGTTAAAGGAGGTGTGCTTCTGGATTCGCTTTCTGGCGATGATGCGCTGGCGAGAAACGTACTGCTGGCGTCCACCTTGTCCGCCGAAGCGGAGGCCATGGACGATGCTGGGCACGATGTGCATGCTCGGATCATCGATGCGTGTGGTCGGAAGGAAGAGGCACTGCGATGGTTGTTGAACGCGATCCAAGGAATAGCACCCTCTCCGCAAGTGCAGCATGTGTTGTGGGAAGTGCTGAAGCCCATGCTGATGATCGACGCGCCAGGATCCGTTCTTACACGAACGTTCTGCCGGGGCTTGTCGGATCAGTCACCTGCTTGCGCGGCCGAATTCACGGGTTCCGTTGATGTTCAGCAGATCATCAGGACTCCTTTGCCATCATCGCGCCGATCAACGGAGATCGAACGGATGCAGCTGGTGAATGCTGCTCGCGGGATCCTGGTGGGTCACTTGCGCGAAACGGATACGGCAACTTTATGTGATCCTTCAGCTGTCGAATGGCAGGACCTGGGCCAAGGAATGGGTGTCGTCTTGTTGCCCTTGCCTCCCGGCAGAAGGACAGCGTTCGACAGCTACGTGGGGTATGTGGCATTCTCCAATTCGGTTCCGGTCGCCTACGGCGGAGCGTGGATTTTCCCTGGCAAGAGCAAAGTGGGGCTGAATGTGTTCCCCGCTTTTCGCGGTGGTCCATCGATGCTTCTTTTCGCTCGTATCCTTCAGTGTTATGCACAGCGTTTCAATGTGGAATGCTTCGAAGCGGAGAGCTACCAGTTGGGTCATGGAAATCCTGACGGCATTCGGTCCGGTGCCTATTGGTTCTATTACCGTGCTGGGTTCCGCACCGTGGATCCAGGAATGGCCGCTCTTGCCGAGGAAGAACGTGCACGGATGGAACAGGACCGTTCCTACCGTACCGCACCTTCTCTACTGCGACGACTTGTTTCCGGTTCCATGAGGTTACGCCTTCAGGAAAGCGCTGCGCCTGAATTCGAACCGAGTTCGCTGAGCGATGCGGTGCTGCGGTCCATGGCGCTGATCCGGAACGGCGACCGGTCAGCTGGCCTTCGTCATTGCACTGATCACGTTCAACGTGTGTTGGGCGTTGAGGACATGCGCTCGTGGCCAGCGGTGGAGCGACAAGCGTTCATTGATCTGTCACCTGCGCTCGCCTTGATCAATGGGCTGGAAAGTTGGACGATCAAAGAGAAGGGATCTTTGGTGGCACTGATGAGAGCCAAAGGGCTCCCCAACGAGAACGAATACATCCGGCGCCTGCGCGAACATCACAGGCTACTTGATTCCTGGGCCGCGATAGCCAATGCTGAATGAGCATTCGCTAAAGCAACTCGTCCGTTTCGCTTGGTGGTTTGGCTTTGCGGGTGTAGCGCTTCTTGCTATCCACTTTCTTGGTGCGGAAACGGCCGTCTAGCGCACCTGCTGCTTTTTGCGCTGCGCGTTTGGCTGCACGATCTATCGCGGCGAGGTCCTTCTTCGCCGAATGTTTCTTTTTGGCCATGATGATGCGAAGTTGATCGCCTCGTCGGTTCCGCGATCATCGCAGGCACCACCATCGCACCGTCAGGATGATCATCAGGAGTAGCATGGCGATCCACTCCGCAGGTTCGCTCATCGGCTTCAGTTCGTCCCCCGCATCGAAGAGGGAGGATGCGTTCAGGATCTCGGCTTGCTTCTCTTTCAAGGCGATCTCCTGCGCTTCGGATTCCAAACAGATGAAGGCCGTCGAGCGCGATAACACGCCAGCGACGAAGCTCCGTCGCGTGAGCAGGTGTGGGTGCGTGAGTTCGAGATCCGGGTGCACGCACGACCAGGCATCGACCGAGCGTAGGTCCAGTCCCGCATGCCAATCACTTTTCGCACGGCTTGCGTTGGGTGGCCCGTTGAGCGTGCTGTCGCCGTCCCATACCCAGCTCGGTAGCCCATCATCTGGAAGCATTACGGTTCTGCCGGTGGGTGATGTGAAGGTCACGCGGCCGGTCGCGAGCAGATCGGCTGGACGGATGGCGGTATCGACCGATCCACTCGTATCCCCGTCAAGTGGAAGTAACCGGTTCGCCATGTCCACCGTGAACCAGCTGTCCGGCATATGCGCTAAGGCAGCGAGCTGATGGGCGTTGTCAGTGATCACCGCATTGTTGCCTTGCTCGGTGATCAGTACGATGATGGGTACATCGGTCGTGGGGTGTGCCAGTTGCTCGAGAGCGATGTGCTCAATGGCCCGACCGGCGAAGAATCCGCCCTCGGTCTTCGTGGTCCGGTAGGCGTCCGCCCAATGGTCCGCCGGCAACGGATAGGGAGCACTGTTCGCCGCGATGAAGTGCCTTGGAGCGTTGGCGAGCTCCGGCATGTTCAGCAAACCGTTCGTTCGTTCGATGAGCAGCTCGGTGTAGTCCGTTGAACCGATGGATCTGTCCAGGATCACCCACAGAGCGGGCTTTGCGCTCGCTTTCGACAGGGTGCGTTTCACGGAGGCAGGTACGTAGAGCAGCTGATCATCGCCGGATGGGATGACGGTCGCTCCTGAGAACATCAAGCTGTCGCCGAGCATCACCGTGCGGCCTTCGATGGTGAGGGGCAGTGGCTCGCACGTCACTACTTCGAAACCAGCGCGCCGCGTTTCATTGGCCGCGAACGGGAACACCCGCAGCTCCAGTTCATCCGGACGGATGTAGCGGAGCAGGCTCGGGTCTTGTCGCTGCACAGTAACGATCTGTTGATAGATCCACGTGGCGGCCTTGCGGTCAGCCAGAATGCCTTGCGCCTTGCGGTCACCGATGTAGAGCCAGTTGTCCGTGATGAACGCACCCGGTGGTAATGTGAACGAGGTGCCGAACTCACTTTGGTCCATTGCGGCATTGTGCATGGTCAGTTCCACCTGGGTTCGCCACACGCGCGTTGGTGCATCATAGGTTGATCTGACCTGTAGGCCGATGAGTGATGTACCTGCGTTCCTCGGCATGGAGTCTCGCCACCACCAAGTGCTCTTTTCAGTGGCTTCGCCGGTGAAGACCCGAGCGAGTTGCTGCGCCTTTTCCTCGCTGAGGGTCACCCCGTCGAAGACCTGTAGGTCGTACCAAGTGGTTAAGATGGCCTCGTTGTCCAAGCCCATTTCTCCGCCGCGCTGCGATAGTTTGTGTTGTTGCACACGGGAGAGCAGACGCGCGATGTCCGCTGCGGTGAAGTCCGGGGGTTCACTGCTGGAAAGGTCAGGGGCATAGACGTATGCGAGCGCATCTTGCAGGATGCGACGGTCCCGGGCGTTGTTCAGCCAGATGCAGGCGGGGATCACGAGGATGCCAGCGGCCACGATACCGATGGAAGGCCAACGGCCAAGCACGGAGGTGGCCCAACGCGACTCGCGCAAGAGGTCGCCGACCTGCGCGACGAAAAGGAGGGTGGGGGCCATCATCAAGAAACCGATACCGAACACTATGATGAGCGGGAAGCTCAGGGGCAGCCATGGCAGGAAGACGATGACGAAGTAGAGCACGTATGTGAAGCCAGCGGCACGTGCGAACAACAGAAGCAGTCTGAGATGCTCGTTGTCCGGTGGTCGCAAGCAGAACACGACACCGTTCAAGGCGGCGATCACATAGAACCAGGGATGACTGAAGCTGCCGATGGGTGCACCTCCCCACGAGTTGCCGAAGAGGTTGTGGTGTACGATCAACCCTGTCAGTGGCAACCCGAGACCGATGATCGCGCGCCAGATGAGGCTGTGTTCTGTCCAACGGCCGGCGTTCGCGCGAACAAGCAGCAAGAGGCCACGCACTATGAAGAAGAAGAACGACACCGAAGCGATCACCATCAATGGCACGTAGAGGTACTCGCGCCAACGCCACTCGTACGGAAGGTTACTGGCGACGAGGAAGAGGATGTACCAGCCTGTAGCCAGGCCGATGGCTGCTAAGAAGTTGGGCCAGCTGCGCGTGCCTGCGGGAGCGGTGCGGTCGATAAGGATGAGCAAGGCGTGGGTCACGGGCACCATCAGCAGGGAGTTCGTCACCGTGAACAGGTCGCTGGGCAGCATCCAACGGGGAATATCCCAAGGCACCAGATCGCTGAGATTGAAGAGGGCGAAGACGCATAACGTGCAATGCAGTACCAGGGAGATCAGCGCGATGGGCCAGGGTACGGGTGCGCTGTTCCGCCAGCGCAAGATCATGGTCACCGCCATCGCGATGTTCAGGACCAACAGAAGCGTGCCCAACGTCTTCCAAAGTGCAAGAGTGTCGGCATCCAGCAGAGTACCTATCAAGCGGTAGGCGTTCAGGTAGAACCCGATGATGAGGGCTGCGGGCAGCAGATGACCTACCAGAAGCCAACGCGCGCTACGCAAGCCGGGTCCGGTGGGTGAAGGTGTATCGGATGATGCCATGGGCGATAAGGAGCAAAGCGAGTTGGACGAACGAGCCGATGACCAAGTGCATCGTAACGGTTCCGCCATAGTGGTGGGTGGGGTCCATGCGAGCGATGGCCAGGGTGAGCAGCACGCGCCAAACATTACCGAGGATGGTGATGGGTAATGCGATCGCGACGGCGCCGAGGACGAGCACAGCCGTGCGGATGGTGGTAGTCGCCGTAGCGCGAAGCAGGAAAACCAGAAAGGCCGCAAGCACCAGGGCGAAATGCCCGCCCGCGCAGGAACGGTCGAGCAACACACCGAGGCTGTGGAAGGCGATGCCATCCGGGAGCACCTGCCCGTGGGCGCCGGTGCTGAGGGTGATACTCCAAGCCGTGGGTTTCAGAAGGAACATTATCTGCTGGATGGAAAGGCCATCATACGCCCAGCGACACAGTAGGAGGGTCAACGCGATGCCGAAGAACCAACGGAACGTTGATCGATCCGGGAGATGCAGAGCGGGTTTCATCACGGCTGAGGCCATGAACGTAGCAAGGAGCTGATCAGTACGTGCGCCTCACCGAAGCTTCGCGTAGATCGACACATCCAGCAATCGCCCATCGCTGGTGCGAAAATCACGACGCAGCAATCCTTCGCGTTCGAATCCGTTCTTCTCCGCCACGCGAATGCTGCCCGCATTCTCGGGATCGACGCGCATGAAAAGGCGTTGCATGGCATGGGTGCGGAAGGCTTCATCCACGGCCCATGCCACGGCATTGGATGCGACTCCTCTACCTTGAAAAGCCGAGGCCGTGAAATAAGCAAGTTCACATTTGCCCACTCGGTGATCGAACGATTTCAGAAAGACAGCGCCAACGGGCTCGGCTGTTTCATCGACGAACACAAGGAAGCAGAACGCCTCTTTTGCATGGGCTTGTGCCAATAGTTCACGCACGTACATCGCCGCTGATCCAGGATCCGAAGTACGGCTGGTGGTTACCGGGAAGTACAGCGAGAAGTGCGCGCGGTCCCGATCGACCAGTGTGAACAACGCGAGCGCGTCATCCGCCTGAATGGCGCGTACGGTTAGTTGTTCGATGCGTTCGTGGGTCATGGGAGAGAATGACATGGCAAAGATGATGATGCTATGCCTGCCGTTCAAGCCATGGAGAAAGAGGACTATTGTTCGTCGGCCGAGCGAAGGGCAGCTTCGCGCATGGCGTGCGCACGTTCCTTCCCCAAGTACTGCTCTACACCAGCATGCACCAAGTATACCAGCGGCGTAGCCAGTAACGCAACGATCAATTTGTAACTGTATGCTGTGAGCACGAGCGCCGTGGCGAGCGGGAAGGACATGCCTTTGAAGATCCAGAAGGCCACGTAGGTAACCACTACGCTATCGATCAACTGGCTTACGATGGTGCTTCCTGTGGCGCGCAGCCAGATCCGCTTGTCACCAGTTATGCGTTTGATCCGCCGGAAGATGAACGCATCTACAAGCTGTCCGATCACGAATGCCGCGAGCGAACCGAGAATGATGTTCATGCCTTGGCCGAAGATGCTGGTGAAGGCGGCTTGCATATCCGGAACTCCCTGGCCAGCGCTGCTCGTCAGCCACCAACCAAGGTCCGGTGGCATGTGTATGGCGAAGTACATCACAATGAAGGCGAACAGGATCAGCGCCGTGGTGATCAATGTGAGAAAACGCACACCGCGAACGCCGTAGTAATCGTTGATCACGTCGGTCATGATGAAGACGATGGGCCATGGAAGAACGCCTACGCTCAGAACGAACGATAGGTGGTCCTGGCCGAGGAGTGAAAAGTCCGCTTTGGAAAGTCCCAGCACGGACTCCAACTGGAAGAGTTTCACGCCGATCATTTCCGCGATGAGCGCGTTGGCGGCGAAGAAACAACCCAGGATGATGTACAGCCGAGTGGCCTTGTCGGCGAGGATGGAGTGGATCATCGGTGTTGAAAGGTACCGATGTGCACGTTCACCCCACCACGTTCACGCCGATCAGCTTGCCGATGCCGAAGGTGACCGCCGCAGCAGCCAACCCGAATAGCACCTGCCGCATACCGGAGAACCAGATGCTGCGACCGGTGAACAGGGTGATCGCGCTGCCGATCACGAACAGCCCGATGGCGCTCAGGCCCACGCTGATCGCAATGGCCTGCATGCCGCCCATCCAGAAGAAGGGCAGCACCGGCAGGATCGCGCCGATGGCGAAGAGGAAGAAGGAGGTGATCCCCGCCTCCCACGCGGAGCCTTGCAACTCCTCGGCGTTGATGCCCAGCTCCTCCTTCACCAGCATGGCGTGCGCCTTGTCGGTGTCGCTCATCAGTTCCGTGGCGAGCCGTTCCGCCTCCGCTTCGCTGATGCCCTTGGCCATGTAGATCAATGCCAGTTCCTTGCGCTCGCCTTCGGGATTCGTCTGTAGCTCGGTCATCTCCAGTGCCATCTGCCGCTCGTACAGTTCCTGCGAGCTCTTCACGCTGATCCACTCGCCGAGCGCCATACTCAAGGCTCCGGCCAGCAGTCCCGCCAAGCCGGCCAACAGCACGCCCTGATCGCCCGTGGTCGCGCCCGCCACGCCCATCACCAGGCTCATGTTGCTCACCAGGCCGTCGTTCGCACCGAGCACCGCCGCGCGCAACGCGTTCCCGCCCACGCTCTTGTGCCGCCCTTCGATACGGCCAAGCTGTTCACCGCCCAGGCCCCGCTTGTTCTTCGCCAGCGATTGCAGAATGCGCACGTGATTCTGCTCGGACCCGGTGATCGGCTCCCCGTTGCGTTGCTTCTGCACCACCGTGGCTTTCGCCAGTCCCTTCTCCACATCCATGAGCTGTGCGATCACGTGGTCGTAGCCCATCATGCCGCCGATGCGGTCCAGGGTGCGCGCCCGCCACGAGGGTCCGGGCATCGCGCTCAGCACGCCGCCTTTTTTCAGGTCGTTGAACGCGTGCTCGGCATGTCCACGCTCGATCGCCGCCATCTCATGGAAGAGCTTCGCCACTTGCGCATCCGTTTCATGCTCCGCGATGCGATCATACAGGAAAGCCGCATCGATCTCGGTCTGCAGGCTCTCCTTGCGGAGCTTGGGGGAAGGGGTGGTCATACCCCGAAATTGCGGAGAATGGAGCGATGCTCACCTGAGCACCGTCACCTCATCACCCACCCGGATGACCCCGCTCCCGGGTCCCATGGCGTTCATGCCGAAAAGCACCTTGTTCCCGACCGAGCGATAGGTGGCCAGCGTGCGCGTCGGCTCCTTACTGCGCTCGCCCGTGTGCTGGTTGGTGGTGGGGATCACACAACGGCCGCAAGGTTTTACCAAGGTGAAGCGCGACGAGCCGATGCCGATCTCCTTCCAACGGTCTTCTTGGAAGGCGGTTCCACCGGTGATCACGATGTTGGGCCGGAACCGGTCCATGGGGATCGCCTCGGCCATACGCCCGTTCAGGTCATCCAATGATGCTTGTGAAACGATCAGGTATGGGAAGCCGTCACTGAGGGAAGTGATGCCCGTTGCGTATCGCTGATCCACTGGTCGATGCGCGCTATCCGGCATAAAGACCAATGAACACATGGAGCCAATTTTCTCTACGAACCATGCCGAAACAGCAGTCGAAGAATGAACCACATCCACTTCGTCATCAAATACCCTGGCGCGCGACGTTGTTCCATCGGTGAGCCTCAAAGGCAGGTCGATATGGTTGCCATCGCGAACATCCGTTACACGGAAGCCATCGGTGATCGGCGAGCAATGCAAACACGCCATCGTTGGCACTTCGCGTTGCGTAATGAACCG
>JANNYL010000296.1:0-3209 GCA_031410075.1 Flavobacteriales bacterium | reverse complement strand
GCACCGCCATGGCCCATGCTTGCGAGTTGCCCTTCGCATAGCGCACATCCACGCCAGGAATGCGTACGAACGGCAACTCCGGAAAGGCATCACGCAGCAAAGCGAGCGGCCCTTTGTCGGCACCGATCACGGGCCGTGCATCCAACTCCAGCAGTCTCCGAATGATGGGAATATCGCGCGTGCTGTGGCCCAAGCCCCAATCGAGCGGAGCAACAAGGATGCGGGCACCGTTGAACATCAGCGTTGGAGCGGAGAGTTCTCCCCTCCTGCAAGGGCGATGGCTTGCCCTTGTGATCCAAGGAGGGGCAGGGGTGGTTTCAACTTGGTCACTTTCGGTTTATTCCTTGAACATCGCGAAGATCGTGATCCGAGTGGATGCGATCGTACCGCCGGAATACTTTCGCGCGCCTGATCCAAGGGTCAAGCCTGTGGCCTATGGCCTAAAGCTTGAAGCCGATCAGGGGAACACGCTACGCTGAATGGGCAAAGGAAAACTCGAACGCTTCGCACAGAACGCCACCTTCGAACACGTGGTGCAACCCACATTCGCAGAGCTGATGAATACGGGCTTTCCGCTGAAGGGCAAATGGAACAGCGACTTTTTCCATCGCGAAGCGCCTTTGGTGCTGGAACTGGGCTGCGGCAAGGGCGAATACACCACGGGCCTTGCGCAACTCTATCCCGAACGCAATTACATCGGCGTGGATATCAAGGGTGCCCGCATCTGGCGCGGCGCAGCAACAGCGAAAGAGAAAGGATTGACCAATGTCGGCTTTCTGCGCACGCACGTGGACCATCTGTTGCGCGTGTTCGGTCCGCACGAGATCAGCGAGATCTGGCTCACCTTCAGCGACCCGCAGATCGGCAAGGATCGCAAGAAGCTGACCTCGCCACTATTCCAAGCGCGCTACAAGGAAGTGCTGGAACCAGGTGGCCTCATCAACCTGAAGACCGATAGCCCAGAATTGTATGGGTACACCTTGGAACAGATCGCGGAACACAAGCTGCCACTGTTCGAAAAAAGTGACGATGTGTATGGCGAACTGATGCCGCGCTCCACGCCCGAATTCCAAGCGGTGATGAACATCCGCACCTTCTACGAGCAGATGTGGTTAGGGGAGGGTAAGAAGATCCACTACTGCCGGTTTGGGATAGGGTAGGTGGGCTTCAGACTTGGGCTGATCATCCCACAACTGGTTAACACCAAGTAATCACCGGTCATTCTGCTCACCTGCATTCACCTTGCGCCATGAACTATGCACCGCACAAGTCGCCCGCTTTGCCTACGCACAAACCGACCCGTGCGGAAGACATGTGCGTGCGGGGGGATTAAAGGGTAGCTAAGTGCATGGGACACGGAGCAATGGCCGTGGAGTTCGCCTATTCCTCCATTCCTATTTTGCCAACATGTTCGACCTCCAGTACCTCAAAGAAGGCATCCGCTGCACCGTTTCGTTCGATTCCACTGATGGCCCTAAAACCTTCCCAGATTCAGAAGTGCGCTATACCCAAAGGGAGGGCGGAACCCTCAAGATCGCAATGAGTTTCTTCGAGTGGCGAAAGGACATTGAGGGGGTCACTGTAAGCACACAAAATGGAAAGGTCTACATCCCTACTGCGCGTTATCAAAGTGGCGACCCATACAAACGTGGAATACTGAGCATCTTCCATTTCGATCATGCCTTGGCCGGTGACCTTGACTTCGCGCCTTTTGAAGATGCGTTCGACCGCGCCGAAGTGGTGCTCGACCACGGCCATCACTATTGGGGGAAGAACGGCGTGGAATCAAAAACACGCACCATAGATGGTGTGGACCTTCACTGCACCCGCTCAGACCACTTCCACACCGAACTGCCAGAGATCGGGAGCACATGGGTTAACATCGGCTTTAATATCATACCAGAGGGATCGGGCAGACAAACCGTGCTTCAACATGATAGGCTCATTGTCGATTTCACTGACTCTGCGATTGTCGGCGACATCATCGCTCCTATCAACAAGGTCATAAATTTTTGGGAATTTATGCTTCACCGCCCTCAAGACCCCGAGCAGCTCGTGTTTAGCAGCAAACACCATGGCCGAAAGGCCCATTTCTTCCAGAAGCAGAAAATGTCCACGGCAAGTAACGCTGCATGGTATCAGACCGGTCTTCTCCAAATGCCCTGGCAGGATTGCCAAGAATACTTGGAAAAAATCCTCCAATGCTGGATGCAACTAGACCACAAGTCACCGTGGATGGACAACCTTCTTCGCATTATCTGGTTCCGAGATTTTCCCGCTGACGTGCGCTTTTTCATGGCCTATACCGCCTTGCAAGGCATCGGCGCAGAACTCTTGGTCGCACGGCCCCTTTTGCAAAAAGGCGGTAAAGAAGAAGACCGTCTTTGGCATGATTTCAACACCTACTGGGGCCACATGCTCTTCACCCTTACTACTAGCCGAGATACTGGAGAAATCCTCACAATCGCTCGGTCATACACTAACCGTTTAGTATTGACACGGCATCACTTCGCGCACCTTTCTAGGTCCGGCCAAGACATCTTCACCGGTCGTGATATGGAGGTCGCCTTCCAGCGGCTCGTCATGATCCTCAAAGGAATGTTCTTGCACAAGGCGGGGGTGCCGGAAAGGATCTGGAAACGCGTTGTCGAGCAATGGGCGTTGAGGATTGGTCTTGCTGAAACGCAGAAGTTCCCGTGAACGGCTTCGACCTGAATCATTCGATGATGAGTTTCCCACCCGCCAACCACCTCTTGCGATCGGCCAGGTGTATGTAGTAGGTGCCGCTGGCAAGTTGGCTTACATCAAAACTGCCTGTTACCAAGTTCAAATTCTCTTGCGCGGATTGTTGCAACACCACACGCCCTTGTGCATCCAACAAAAACAACTGCAATGCGCCAGTGGTTGCGAAGCCTTCGGGTAGGGTTAAAGAAACGTGTGTTTGCTCGCTGGCAGGGTTAGGTGCTACAACCAATTTGCCGCTGAACAGATCTGTGTATTCCTCTACACCCACACTGCCGCAACCGTGTACCAAGCAACCGGCGCTATCCAGTTTTAGTAGCCAGAGTTGAGCGTACGGAAAGTCGCCGCCATTAGTCTCGCCGGTTAGCACCAAACCGCCATCGCTGGTGCGCTTTACATCGTAGAAGATCTGGTCGTCGTTGCTCTGAAAGCTGGGGTAGTGCGCATAAAACCGCTGCCACAACGTG
>JANNYL010000295.1:0-10997 GCA_031410075.1 Flavobacteriales bacterium | reverse complement strand
GTATACCATTTCGATTTCCAGTTGTTGCCATGTTTACCTCCCTTGCGGTTATCGTGATGATAGCCGTCATCATCGTCCGAAACGTCGACGTAATAGAGATCGTCGCCTTTGCGGCCGGCCATGTAGTCATCATCCCCACGGCCGTCGATGACATCGCTGTAGTTGCTGCCAACCTTCTTGGTCATCCAGATCTCGCAACCATATGCCTTCTTCTTCTCGTGCGCACAACGTGTGAAATACATCACAGTCCGCTTTGCATTGAAAGTTGGGCTGCCCTCATGCGCAGGTGTATTGATCGTTGGCGGCAGCTTTTGTGGCTCGCTCCATTTTCCAAGCTTATCCCGGCTGCTCGCGAAAAGGTCCAGAAAACTCTCACCTGCAATACCATCGGTTTCCGTTCCCGTGCTCGCTGTGCGGCTACTCGAAAAAACCACCTCATCATTCTTCTTGGATGAAAAGGAAGCACTGAAATCGTATTGTGGAGAGTTCAGCAAAACCTCCGGATCGGCAGTATAACGGCTAGCCTGATCCTTCCAGGTCTGCGCCATTTGACAACTTGCCAAGCTGGCATCCGCACGCGTGTCTCCCGGGTTCTTTTCCTTGTATTTGTTGTAGGCAGCGATCGCATCGGCGTATTTGCCTTGCTCTTTCAGCGACTCCCCGATGTAGTAGTAGGTAATTGGATCGGTATACTGCGCTTTGTTGGCCTTTTCGTACCACACCTGGGCGTTCGGTGCATCACCCAAGGTTCGGTAACACTCAGCAACTTTGAAAATAAGCGAAGCCTTATCGCTGGCTTTTTTCTCCAACGTATAAGCCTTCTTATAAAGCTCGATCGCGTTGAAGTATTGCCCGGCTTTGAAAGCGTCATCCGCCTCTTCGCCTTGCTTCCCTTGGGCCTGTGTCGCCGTAGCGCACAAAAGGCTGAATGTGAAGCAGGCCAGTGTCTTCCTCATGCTCATCTTGTTCCGAATTCGTTACAGTGTTGGGTAGGGCCGGGCGAATGTAACCAAAGTCTCTTTCCAAGCTTCATGTTCGATCTCAGCCTTGGGAACATCCATTCGTTGATGGGCGCTATCCATAAACGTGACCCACAGCAAGTGTAACAATTCACTGAATACCACGGATCAACGCGTGAACAGCAGTTCACGCAGCTTGGGCAAAGGCCAGAGTTCATCGTCTATCGTGATCTCCAGCTTATCGCTGTGGTAGCGGATCTCGTCCAAATAGGGCTTCACTTTGTCGCAGTAGGCGATGGCCTTGGCCCGATACTCCTCAATGGTATTGGCTTTCTTCCGTGCCTCGATCATGGCATCAGTAAGCGATTTCATCTTGCCGACGTGCTCGCTGATCTCCTCGATGAGTTCGATCTGCGTTGCCGCCGCCTTTTTGGCCTTGTCCACACCCAGCACTTCACGCAATCCGCGCACGTTTTCAAGAAGTCGGTTCTGGTACGTGATGGCAGCAGGAATGATGTGGTTCACAGCCAGATCACCACAAACACGGCTCTCGATCTGGATCTTCAGCGCGTAACTGTGCAGTTCGATCTCGTGCCGGGCATCCAATTCCACCTCGCTCAAGACACCCATACTCGCAAAAAGCGCCTTTGTTTCCTTCCGGTTCCAAACGTCCAACGCACGAGGGGTATCCTGAATGTTGCTGAGGCCACGCTTGGCCGCCTCGTTCTTCCATTCGTCTCCATAACCGTTACCCTCGAACCGGATCGCCTTGCTTTCCACAATGAGGTCGCGGATCACACGCAGTATGGCTTCGTCTTTTTTCGTCCCCTTTTTGATGAGGGCGTCCACGGTCTTCTTGAACTCCCGAAGTTGATTGGCGACAATGGTGTTCAGCACCGTCATGGACGCAGCACAATTGGCACTACTGCCCACTGCTCGGAACTCGAACTTGTTACCTGTGAAGGCGAACGGGCTCGTGCGATTCCGGTCGGTATTGTCCAACATCACCGAAGGGATGCGACCGATATCCAGTTTCAATTCGGTCTTGCTGGTGGGGCTCATCGCACCCTTGATATTCTTCTCCAGACCATCGAGGAGCTTGGTGAGGTACTCACCGATAAAAACACTGATGATCGCCGGTGGCGCTTCGTTGGCCCCAAGGCGATGGTCGTTGTTAGCACTCGCAATGCTGGCGCGGAGCACGTCCGCATGGCTATGTATCGCCTTGATCGTGTTGACCAGAAAGGCCAAGAACTGGATGTTCTCTTTGGGAGTTTTCGCAGGGCGCAGGAGATTCTTGCCGGTATTCGTCGCCAAGCTCCAGTTGTTGTGTTTGCCGCTGCCGTTAACGCCAGCATACGGTTTCTCGTGGAAGAGAACACGGAAGTCATGCTTGCGCGCGGTTTTCTCCATCACATCCATCAGCAACATGTTGTGATCAACGGCCAGGTTGAGTTCTTCGAATACCGGCGCGCATTCGAACTGGTTCGGCGCCACTTCGTTGTGGCGGGTCTTAACAGGGATACCCAACTTCAACGCTTCGGTTTCGAACTCGCGCATGAACGCTTGCGCACGCTCTGGAATACTCCCGAAATAATGGTCTTCAAGTTGCTGACCCTTCGCTGGACTATGGCCGAACAAAGCACGACCGGTCATCATGATATCCGGTCGAGCCATGTACAAAGCCTCGTCGATCAGGAAGTACTCCTGCTCCCAACCCAAAGTACAGGTCACCTTGGACACTTCTTTATCGAAGTATTGGCAGACAGCCGTGGCTGCCTCATCTACGGCTTTGATGGCGCGCAACAAGGGCATTTTGAAATCCAGCGCTTCGCCCGTGTAGCTGATGAAGATCGTTGGAACACAGAGCGTACGACCCATAATGAAAGCAGGACTGCTCGGATCCCAAGCACTGTATCCACGGGCTTCGAAGGTGTTTCGGATCCCACCACTTGGGAAGCTGCTCGCATCGGGCTCCTGCTGCACAAGCATGGCACCGTCGAAACGTTCGATGCTGCGACCATTGCCGATCGGCTCGAAGAAAGCATCGTGTTTTTCCGCACTGGTGCCTGTGAGCGGCTGGAACCAATGGGTGTAGTGCGTGGCGCCCTTGCTAGCTGCCCACTCCTTCATGCCGCTGGCGACCTGATCGGCGAGCTTTCGATCGATACGCCCGCCTTGATGAATGGCTTGGCGAACGGCGAAGTAGGCATCCTCTGTAAGGAACATGCGCATGGCTTCCTCGTTGAACACGCTGCTTCCGAAGAACTCGCTGATGCGTTGGCTCGGAAGCTCATTGTTCTTTGGGCGCCGATCCATTACATCGGAAAGGGCTTTTGCACGAAGATGGGGGGTAGGCATTGAAAAAGTTGTTTTTCTGACCGCGAATGTATCGGGAGAGGGGGGTATGTATATAGAATCGATGATATTTTTTGAACACCCCCTCATTTTGAGGTCAATTGTGTAGAATATTCGAATAGCCTAATGAGAACCACTACGCTCCAGCCGCTACCGTAAAACCACGGCAACGTCAAAATCCTACGCGATCGCTATCACGAGCACACGTATCAGCAAGAAGAAAAACTAGGAAACCGGCCCTTCGGGGCTTGGGGGCGGATCGCCTGCTGGAGATGGGGACGCGGCTGGCGGAACAGGTCGCTGGGGTGGCTGATCCAAATTGAAGCTTCGGCGTTGATCGTCGTAACCCTGCTTCACCTCATTCGTGCCTTTCTGGATCTCTCGCTGAACCTCAGCACTGGCATCGCGGATCTGGCGCATAGTGCGACCCATGGTGCGCGCGATACCGGGAATTCCCTTGCTTCCAAAAAAGATCAGAACGAACACGAGGATCACGACAAGCTCGCCACCGCTGATATCGAAAATGAGCAGATGCCCCATGCGGCGAAGGTAGGATCGCGTCGATCTGTTGTCTCAAAAGTCGAACGGCGCCTTTGATGGCGCCGTTCAAAAAAGGTCTCAAAGCTTGTTCAGGCAGCAACAGCGCCTTTCATCGGAACAGTTTCTGGGTTCTTGTTCTTCAACAGGTCAACCGTGATCGTAGATGCAACGAAGATCGAACTGTATGTACCGATGAGGATACCCATGAACATACCGAACACGAACCCTTTGATACTGTCGCCCCCAAAAAGGAAGATCACGAGCAACACCACCAACGTTGTTCCTGAAGTGTTCAATGTGCGGCCCAGGGTCGCGTTGATCGCGCGGTTGAATACACCAACCGTGGAATCGTGCTTATGCTCCGCGAGGTACTCACGGATACGGTCGAAAACCACCACTGTGTCGTTGATGGAATAACCCACCACGGTGAGAATAACCGCGATGAAGGATTCATCGATCTCCAAGGAGAACGGCATGAACTTCCAAAGCAATGAATACAAACCCAGCACGAACAAAGCGTCGTGCAGCAAGCTCAACATGGCTCCCAATCCGTATTGCCAGCTGCTGAAACGGAACCATATGTAAAAGAACATGAACACCAACGCCGCAAGCACACTCACTATGGCTTTTCGCCGGATATCATCGCTGATCGTTGGATCGACCTTCCGGCTTTCGAGCGGCTCATCCGACATGTTGAATTGAGCCAAGCCTTCCTTCAACTTGCCGTCAACTATCGCATCCGCCCCCGAGCTACGGTCATCCACAAGATAGCTTGTGGTGATCTTCATTTTTCTGGCACTACCAAAGGTCTTCACGCTAGTGGGAGCCGGTTGGCCGCCATCAACGAAGAGCGGTTCCAACGCGCTCTTCACTTGCTCAGTGGTCACATCGTTCTCGAACTGCACAACATAGGCGCGACCACCTTTGAAATCAACACCCTGGTTGAAGCCTTGGGTAACGATGCTCACCAGACCAATGCCGATAACAACGGAACTGATCATGTAGAACATTTTGCGCTTGCCCATGAAATCGTAGTTGGCACCAACGAAGGTGTTCTTGCTCCAACTTGCCCAGAAACTAACGGGCTTGCCTTTCTCCAAACGACGCTCAAGCAAAAGACGCGTAATGAAAATGGCGGTGAAGAGCGAAGTGAGAATACCGATCATCAGGGTGGTGGCGAAACCCTTGATCGGGCCACTACCGAAGATGAACAGGATGACACCTGTTGCGAATGTTGTGATGTTCGAATCGATAATGGCCGAAAGCGCACCCTTGAAGCCAAGATCCACTGCTGATTTTATCATTTTACCAGCACGCAATTCCTCCCGGACCCGCTCGTTGATCAGCACGTTCGCATCAACCGCCATACCCATGGTAAGTACGATACCGGCAATGCCTGGCAGCGTGAACGATGCACCCAACGAGGCCATGGAACCGATGAGAATGAACAAGTTCACGAGCAAGGCGATGGTAGCGAACCAACCCGAGGTGCTGTAGTAGAGCACCATGTAGGCCATCACAGCGATCAACGCGATCACGAACGAGAGCAATCCCTTTTGCACGTTCTCCTTACCCAGCGTAGCTCCCACTACTGTCTCATCAATGATCCGCGCTGGGGCTGGCAGTGCGCCGGCTTTCAGGATGTTCGCCAAGTCTGTGGCCTCTTCGATCTGCTTGTTGCGATCGCCATTACCCATGCTGATACTGCTGCTTCCATTGGGGATCTCTCCGATCACGGTAGGTGACGACTGTACATTGTCATCGAGCACGATCGCGACATTCTTACCGATGTTCTCACTCGTCATCTGCTTCCAGATCAGCGCACCTTCCTGATCCATGCGCATGGTCACTTCCGCGTCTCCTTTCAGGTCGAAATCGTGGTCCGCATTCGTGATGTGGGCACCATCGATGCGGGGTTTTCCGTCTTTCGGAACTTTCAACGCACGCAGGGCGAGGTAATCACCAGGGCTTTCGTTGTAATCGATGCGCTCCGCCTTTGACGCCCATGCGAGTTTCAATCCATAGCTAGCGTCCGGACTGCGAATGCCCGTGCGGCGGAGCAGATCGTTCACCCGGGCGGTATCCGTAACACGGCAGTAGCCGATCACATCCACGTGCTTCTGGCTTTGCGAGCGATACGGATTACCCATGATGCGCCCTGGGCCGAACAAAGGGGAGCGTTTGTCCTGATCCCGGCGGAAGGACATCGAATCGGCCTGAATACCAGCACGATAGGTACTGTCTACCGTGTTGAGGGAATCGAGCAGGGTGCTCTTACGAAGGCTATCGAGCGAAGCATCGGCAGTGAACGCTTTACGCGCCGTGTCGATGTCAGCGATATACCCACGGATACTGTCCATGCGAAGGCTATCGCGACGAGCGAAATCGGGGTAAAGCAATGAACTGGCCTTGGTATTGGCCTCACCCAGAATAGGGTCCAGATCCGTTACGTTGAAGGTCTCATAAAACTCCAGATTCGCAGTACTCTGCAGCAACTTGCGAACACGGTCCTTATCCTTCACACCGGGCAGCTCGATCTGGATGCGACCGCTTAGGGCCTGCTTTTGGATACTTGGCTGGGCAACACCGAACTTGTCGATACGATTGCGCAGGATCTGCTCCGTGTTGTTCAAGGCATCCTGCGCCTGCTTGCGAAGGGATGTGATCACCTGTTCGTTGGTGAACGTGCGCTCGAACATGCTTGAATTGTCCTGTGAGCTGAAGATCGCGGCCAGGCTGCCGTTCGGAGCAACCTTTCTGAACTCCAGATCGAAAAGTGTGATGAAGTCCTCGTTGCTTTTCTTCTGGGCTTCGCGTGCATTCGCGATAGCCGCAGCGAATGACGCATCCGTACTGTTCCCGCTAAGGTTCTGCACCATTTCCGGAATGCTTACCTCGAGGGTAACAGCCATTCCGCCTTTCAGATCGAGACCTTGGTTGATCTCTCGACCCTTGCAATCATTGTAGGTATACTTGAAGAGTGGGTATGCCACATCATCAGCATGCTCACGCAGATAGGTATTCACGTTGCCCAACTGCACGGTTTCGCGATCGAGCTTCTCATTACCCGCCGCTGACATGACCGAATCGGTGATGCTTGCGACTTCCTTATTCGCTTTGCTCTCAAAACGGCTCGTGAAGTATGAGAAGGACAGCTGCCACAAGCATGCGATCGCCAGAAGGACGGTAAAGATCCACAGCGCACTACGAATCTGCATGACGACAGAGTTGGTTATCTGGGAAATAGCCCGCCACTGGTCCGGTTCGTTCCGGGCAGGGGTCGGTCAATGGGGCGGCAAATATAGAAGGATGCCCTACCCAGTAACAGGTTGCGTTGGTTACACTGAAAAAGAGCGACCCATTTGATGCGATTACCCTTGGTACCAGCGGTTAATCGTTTAAAGGCAATAAGTTGTCCCTTTGCGCGGATTCATTGGGGATAGAGGGTACAAAGGCCAACCTCACATTCTCTTCTCGCCAACTTGTGCCCAGATGCACAGCCCACCACGATTAGTGTAAAAGTGCGCATGCAGGATCAAATTCCATGGTCGTGCTCTCTAGTAGCTTCGCCGAACATCAAGGACCTTCCCGCGTTCTTGAACTGATAATTAGAGCTCCCGTTCATGAAGTTTCTCATCGCACCCGTGGCTTTACTGCTTCCGTTCATATTGAACGGCCAAGTTCTGCTTCGCTACGACCAGTCAGTTCCGGTAACCCATAATGGGGCACTCTCCATGGCATGGGCAGGCGGCCTGAACACACCACAGGTATCGGATATTGATCTGGACGGAGATGGCGACAAGGACATATTCCTCTTCGATCGCACTGGAAACAAAGTGGTTACCCTGTTGAATCAGGGCATAGCCGGAGAGAACAGCTACACATTCACCAATGACTATGCAACGACGTACCCCTTCCGGGAGTTGACCGAGTGGGTCTTGCTTCGCGACTATAACGGTGACGGCAAAGAGGACATTTTCGGCCAGACCTTGGGTGGGATGGCTGTTTGGAAGAACACGAGCGTTGGCAACAACTTATCGTTCGTTCAAGTGGATACGTTGGTGCGGTCCAATTATGTGCCTACCGATGCGAACATGTACATCACCCAAGTCGATATTCCTGGCATCGAGGACATTGATAGCGACGGTGATCTGGATGTGCTCACCTTCAGCATATTCGGAAACTACCTGGAATACCACAAGAACATGAGCATGGAGCTGTACGGCACGGCCGACAGCTTGGAATTCGAAGTACGGAACCGTTGCTGGGGCTACTTCAGTGAGAATTTGAACAACAACACGGTTACACTGAACAACCCGTGTCAATTCAACTTGCCGAACCCTGAGCTACCGATCCTCATCAGCAATGCCACTGAGGCCGCGATCGCCAAGCGATACCAGCCCGAGGAAGGCGTAACACGATCCGCCGCGCACGTGGGCAGTACCCTATTGCCGATAGACTTGGACGGCGATAGCGACAGGGACCTGCTGATCGGCGACGTAGCCGCGCGCACGCTTCTCGCCCTTACCAACGGGGGCACCTTGGATAGCGCGTATATGGTGTCGCAGGACAGCCTGTTCCCGATATACAACGAGACGTGCGTGATGAACGTGTTTCCAGCGCCTTTCTATGAAGACGTTGACAATGATGGACGACGTGATCTGATCGTGGCACCCAACTACCCTTCACTCTCAGAGAACAAAGAGAGCCTTTGGTTCTACAAGAACACGAATACGGACGCCAGCCCGATCTTCAATTATCAACAATCCGATCTGTTCCAGGAACACATGCTCGACTTCGGCGAAGGGGCTTACCCCGTGCCTTTCGACTTCGATGGCGACGGCTTGATGGACCTGATCGTTGCCAACTATGGATACTATGATGAGAGCGCCGTGTATCCATGTAGAATGGCGGCGTTGCGCAACATAGGCACGCCCACCTCTCCCGCATTCGACCTTGTGAACGAGGACTACATGAACCTGAGCACCAGCGGCATCGGAAATGCGATGTACCCGGCGTTCGGCGATATTGATGGAGATGGTGATAAAGACCTGTACATCGGCGATCTCAACGGCAAGTTGCACTACTTCCGTAATGACCCTCTAGGGGCTGTTGCACAATTCTCGCTTATACAACCCAATATACCCAACGACCTCGTCGTACCAATAGATGTTGGTCAGTTCGCTACTCCTCAATTCTTCGATGTGGATGCGGATGGTTTGCTCGATATGCTGATCGGCGAACGCAATGGCAACATCAACTATTACAACAACGCCGGTACTGCCGGCACGCCAACGTGGCACTTGGAGAACGACAGCATCGGCAACATCGATGTGGCTGAGTGGTGGAACGTGACCGGCTACAGTGTGCCTTTCATGTACCTGAACGAATCTGGTGAGCGCGAGTTGATCATAGGAAGTGAGAGCGGTTGGATCCATTGGTTCGATGGCATTGACGGAAACTTGGAGGGTACTTGGAATTTGTTGGACAGCACCTGGCAGGATATCCGCGAAGGGAATCGCACAGCAGCGACCATGCATGATTTCGACAATGACGGCTACATGGATGCAGTGATCGGGAACTACCGGGGTGGGATCAGTTTCTGGCGCAATGATTTTGCTGCCAGCGTAGAAGACCATTCCACATTTACAAGTGCGGATGTCTTCTCCCTTGTACCAAACCCTGCCGCGGAAAGGACGTCGATCCTGTTGAATATCCCAGTATCGAAAAACATGCATGTGGAGGTGCTGAACGGCACCGGACAGGTCGTCTTCAGCGCTCGCCTACAGGACAAACAATTCACGTTGGACACGCATGCATTCGGCCAGGGAGTGTTCATGGTGCAAGTGACCGCTGGAGCCCAACACTGGGTCCAACGCCTGGTTGTACTTCATTGATCATCATGTCGCAAAGCCTCATTCTGTTCGACGGTGATTGCAGTTACTGCAACGGCTGGGTGAATTGGATCAGAAAGCGCGACAGATCGCACAAATTCCGTTTCGCCCCGCTTGATTCCGATGAGGGGCGGGAACGGATCACGCAATTCAAAATACCGAAATCGATAGACTCTGTCGTTCTGGTTGACGACCAAATGGCCTACATACGATCGGATGCGGCATGGCGTATCCTGCGCGCACTTCCCGGCAGTTCGATCTGGGGATCACTGCTCAGGTTCGTACCGAGGCCTCTGCGAAATTGGGGCTACGACCTTGTCGCGAACAACAGGCATCGGCTTGGGTTGAAGGATGCCTGCGAACTGCCGTGAAAGAAAACTTCTTCTCCCCTATTGCCAAAGACTATGCTCGCTTCAGACCTGCATACCCGACCGAGTTGTTCGAATACTTGGCGAGCATGGCCCCTGGTCGACGGCTCGCTTGGGATTGTGCAACTGGAAGCGGGCAAGCAGCACAGAGCTTGGCATTGCATTTCGAGCATGTTGAAGCCACGGACATCAGCGAGGAACTCTTGGCCGAAGCGATCCCACATGCGAGGGTCTGCTTTCGCAAGGCGGATGCGCTTTCCAGTGGTTTACCAGGTCATTCTGTTGACCTGATCACAGTGGCCAACGCCATGCACTGGTTCCATGGAGAGGCATTCGCTGCCGAGGTGCGAAGAGTGTTGGTACCAGGAGGGATGATCGCCGCTTGGGGTTATGCGTTCTCATCCATAACTCCGGCCGTGGACAAGCTCACACGCAGGGTACACAACGAGATCGTGGACCCGTTCTGGATAACGCCGAACCGGATCGTGGAACACGGATACAAGGACCTCTATTTCCCTTTCATTGCAATTCCCCCGCCCACATTCAGCATGGTAAGCCACCTGAACTTGCACGAACTTGAAGGCTACATGCGCACTTGGAGCGCAAGCCAGAAATACCTGAAGCAGCACGGCACAGATCCCATCGGGTTGGTGCACGAAGAACTCGAAGCCGCTTGGGGCGAACCTGCTCTTGTTCGGCCAGTGAATTGGAAGCTGAGCGTGCGCATAGGCAGGGCTTGAAACGAGAGAAGGCGCCCTGTACAGGCACCTTCTCCCAGGATTTTTCGCAGGGTCTCTTGGGAAGATCCTAAGCAGATACGCTGTTCATCTTATCGAGCACGTCCATCACTTCGCGCACCGCTTTGGCGCTGGCATTGC
>JANNYL010000294.1:0-4188 GCA_031410075.1 Flavobacteriales bacterium | reverse complement strand
TGCCCTCGTTGGTGATGGTGGGTTCGATATAGCCGATGGCTTCTTCGTACTTCTTGTCTTCCAACGCCATGTATGCGCTCACCACGTTGCTGTTCTGGGCGGTCGCGTTCAATGCGATCAAACTTCCCAGGGTCAAAAGCGTGTTCTTCATCATCTTCCTAAGTGTTCTCGGTTTATGCTTCAGGTGTGTCTTTAGCAACATCGGTGCCATCCGTAGGAGCATCGGGATCGGTGCCCTCAGCACCACCTTCTTCCGGGTTGGCATCCTCTCCTTCGTGCATTGCGCTATCCACTTTGGCAACGGCCGCGATCTGGTCTTTGTTGCTCAGTTCGATCAGGCGAACGCCTTGTGTGGCACGTCCGAGAACGCGCATTTCGCTCAGGTTCATACGGATCGTGATGCCGCTGCGGTTGATGATCATCAAGTGGTCATCGCTCTTCACGTCCTTGATCGCGATGAGCTTGCCGGTCTTGTCGGTGACTTGCAGGGTCTTCACGCCTTTGCCACCACGGTTGATAATGCGGTAGTCATCCACAGGGCTGCGTTTTCCGTATCCCTTGTCGCTAACCACCAGCACTTGTCGAGTTGCGGTTTCGGCTGCGTCAATGGTGATCATGCCCACCACCTCGTTGCCTTCTTCGGTGCCCAAGTTCATTCCCCGCACACCACTGGCACCACGGCCCATTGGGCGAACGCGGCTTTCTTCGAAGTGGATCGCCTTTCCATCACGTGTGGCCATGATGATATGGCTGGTTCCGTTGGTAAGACGTGCCTCCAACAACTCATCCCCGTCGCGGATGCCAACTGCGATGATACCATTGGCGCGCGGACGGCTGTATGCTTCCAACGTGGTCTTCTTGATGATACCGTTCTTGGTACACAGCACAACGAAGTGGTTGTTCAGGTATTCCTCACTCTTAAGGTCCTTCACATTCAGATACGCCACCACCTTATCGTCAGCTTCGAGCTGCACCAGGTTGATGATCGCCCGGCCTTTGCTCTGGCGTGTTCCTTCCGGAATGTCATACACACGCATCCAGTACACGCGACCCTTTTGGGTGAAGATGAGCAGGTAATTGTGGTTCGTGGCCACGAACAAATGCTCGAGGAAGTCCTCGTCCCGTGTAGTGCTGCCACGTGAACCTTTTCCACCCCTACCCTGCGTACGGAACTCGGCAAGGTTGGTGCGTTTGATGTAGCCCAAGTGGCTGATGGTAACCACAACCGCGTCATCCGCGATCAGGTCTTCCATGCTCATCAAACCGCCTGCCTCGATGATCTGTGTACGGCGCTTGTCACCGAATTTTTCCTTCACCTCAAGCAATTCGGCCTTTACGATGCCGTAGCGCTTGTCTTCGCTGGCGAGGATCGAATTCAGCTCATCGATGAGCTTCATCAGTTCCGCGTATTCAGCTTTGATCTTGTCACGCTCCAGGCCTGTAAGGCGCTGCAAGCGCATATCGAGGATAGCCTTCGCCTGTATTTCACTGAGGCCGAACTGGGACATGAGGCCATCCTTGGCTTCTTCGGGCGTTTGGCTGGCACGGATCAATTTGATCACCTCGTCCAAATGGTCCAATGCGATCAGCAAACCTTCCAGGATGTGGGCGCGTTCCTGTGCCTTGCGCAAGTCGAACTTGGTGCGGCGTACGATCACGTCCAAGCGGTGCTCCACAAAGCGCGCGATCATATCCTTCAACGTAAGGATCACAGGGCGGCCACCAACCAATGCGATGGCATTGATGCTGAAGCTGATCTGGTTGGCGCTGTGCTTGTAGAGTTGGTTGAGAACCACGCTGCCCATGGCTTCGCGTTTCACCTCGTACACCATGCGAATGCCTTGGCGATCACTGTAATCGTCCACCGCACTGATGCCTTCGATCTTCTTGTCGTTCACCAACTCGCTCACGCCCTTGTCAAGCATAAGCGCCTTGTTCACCTGATAAGGCACCTCGGTAACTACGATCGTCTCGCGACCTGTTTTCGGGTCCTCTTCGATGTGCGCCTTGCTGCGAAGTATCAAACGGCCTCTGCCGGTCTCGTAGGCTTCGCGAACGCCAGTAATGCCGTGGATCACACCACCTGTAGGGAAATCGGGGCCTTTGATGTGTTCCATCAGGCCCGCGGTATCGATATCCTTATTGTCGATGAAAGCGGCAATACCGTCGCACACCTCGCTCAGGTTGTGAGGTGCCATGTTGGTGGCCATACCCACAGCAATACCAGAAGCACCGTTCACCAGCAGGTTCGGGATGCGCGTTGGCATCACCGTAGGCTCCTCCAACGTATCGTCGAAGTTGCCCCGCATGTCCACCGTCTCCTTGTCGAGATCAGCCATGACCTCCTCTGCGATACGGCGCAAGCGCACTTCGGTGTAACGCATGGCCGCTGGCGGATCACCGTCGATACTGCCAAAGTTGCCTTGGCCGTCCACGAGCGGATATCGCAGGCTCCATTCCTGGGCCATACGCACCATGGCGTCGTAAACGCTTCCATCACCGTGCGGGTGGAATTTACCGAGCACCTCACCAACGATACGGGCGCTCTTCTTATAGGCCCTACCGCTGCTGACGCCCAATTCCTGCATGCCGAACAGCACGCGGCGGTGAACGGGTTTCAATCCATCGCGCACATCGGGCAAGGCCCGGCTTACGATCACCGACATCGAATAATCGATGTAGGCTGTGCGCATTTCGTTCTCGATGTTGATCGGGATGATCTTCTCTCCTTCTGCCATTCTTGTCAGGTGGTTCTAGCTTGCACGGTTGTTGGAAATACCCCCCCGTGAAAGGGAGCCCGAAAGTATCCCGATCGCACACGCCACCGACCATGACTTTTCCACAGCCGCACACACTATTGTGGATAAAAGACCGATGGTTGGTTTGGCTTGTCCGAAACCCGGGGAATAGCTTGCCCCCGTTGATGGTCGAGCTACCTTGGCCGTGCGACGATAGGTGCGAAAGAACAACCCTGAGAACGACTGAACCATGAATATGGACGGCAAATTCAGCCCCCGCGTGCGGGAGGTTATCGGCTACAGCCGCGAGGAAGCCCTGCGTTTGGGCCATAATTACATCGGTATCGAGCACATTCTGCTCGGTCTAATTCGCGAGGGCGAAGGCAATGCCGTGAAGATCCTGCGCCACTTGGATGTGGACCTGGAGGACTTGCGTCGCGTTGTTGAGGGCGGCATGGAACCCGCCAGTGCCCTCCGTCCACCGGATAAAGACAAGATCATTCTTGTAAAGCAGGCGGAGAAAATGTTGAAGATCACATTCCTGGAGGCCAAGCTCTTCAAAAGCACACAGATCGAAACCGAGCACGTGTTGCTGAGTATTCTGAAGGACCACGACAACCTGGCCACCAGAACGCTAACCAAATTCAAAGTGGACTACGATCAAGTGAAGAACGAAGTGGATACCATTCTCGCTGGCGACGGCCCCTCCTCTACTTCCACCAAGTCACGCCCCAAGGCCACAGGCCCAACGGAAGATGATGATGATGAGAACAGCGGTGCCAGTTACACCGGCGGCGGAGGCGGTGCGAAGAAGCAAGGCGAAAGCAAGAGCAAAACACCTGTGCTGGACAACTTCGGGCGCGACCTGACGAAGATGGCTGAGGATGGAAAGTTGGATCCTATTGTTGGCCGTGAGAAAGAGATCGAACGTGTAAGCCAGATCCTGAGCAGGCGCAAGAAGAACAACCCCGTTCTCATTGGCGAGCCCGGTGTGGGCAAGAGCGCCATTGCAGAAGGTCTTGCATTGCGGATCATTCAGCGGAAAGTGAGCCGCGTGCTCTTCAACAAGCGCATTGTGGCCTTGGACATCGCCAGCCTGGTTGCGGGAACCAAGTATCGTGGGCAGTTCGAAGAGCGCATGAAAGCGGTGATGAACGAATTGGAGAACAGCCCGGATGTGATCCTGTTCATCGACGAGATACATACGATCGTAGGTGCCGGTGGCGCGAGCGGAAGTTTGGACGCCAGCAACATGTTCAAGCCCGCGTTGGCACGTGGCGAGATCCAATGCATTGGCGCCACTACGCTCGATGAATACCGCCAATACATCGAGAAGGACGGTGCGCTTGAACGCCGCTTCCAGAAGGTGATCGTGGAGCCGACTTCGGTTGACGAAACCATCCAGATCCTCAACAACATCAAGGAGAAGTACGAGGAGCACCACAACGTG
>JANNYL010000293.1:0-3487 GCA_031410075.1 Flavobacteriales bacterium | reverse complement strand
CCGGCGGAAGTCGAGCGGATGCTTGCGGGCACTTCATTCACCGATGCCGTGCGTGCTGACGAACAAGAAGCACAGCGGCTCGGGGTGCAAGGCGTGCCGTTCTTCCTTTTGGCTGGTAAGTACACGGTGAGCGGGGCTCAGAGCAGCGAGCACTTCTTGCAGGCGTTGGAGCAAGCATGGACTGCGCGCATGGGCGCACCGGCTGAACAGCGCTGACACTCGGCAGGGCTTCTACATCTTTGCCGCCCCTACACCATGGAACTCACTTCGATCAAGTCGGCGCTCGACAACGAGGCGCTCACCGGAACAACCGTCAACGTTGCCGGCTGGGTGCGCACCTTCCGAAACGACCGCTTCATCGCACTCAACGACGGGAGTACGATCCGCAATCTGCAGTGCGTGATCGACCAGGAGAAGGTTGATGCCACTACCCGCGCGCGCTTCACCACCAGCGCTGCAGTGAAGTGTACCGGCGAACTCGTCGCTTCGCAAGGCAGTGGCCAGCGCGTGGAATTGAAGGTGACTTCCGTGGACGTATTGGGTGATAGCGATGGGGAGAAGTACCCGATCCAACCCAAGAAGCACTCGCTCGAATTCCTGCGCGAGCAGGCGCACTTGCGCTTCCGAACGAACACATACAGCGCCGTGTTCCGCATGCGGCACCAAGTGAGTTTCGGCATACACGAGTACTTCGACCTGAACGGCTACAACTACTTCCATGCGCCGATCATTACGGCCAGCGATGCCGAAGGCGCAGGCGAGATGTTCCGTGTCACCACGCTCGATGCGAACAGTCCGCCGCGGTTGGAGAACAACGACAGTGTTGATTTCGCGCAAGACTTCTTCGGTCGCGAATCTCGTCTTACCGTGAGCGGCCAATTGCAAGCAGAGTTGGCCGCGCTCGCACTGGGCAAGGTGTACACCTTCGGCCCCACGTTCCGCGCGGAGAACAGCAATACCACGCGCCACCTCGCGGAGTTCTGGATGATCGAGCCCGAGTGCGCTTTCATGGACCTGCATGGAGACATGGATCTCGCGGAAGGTCTGTGCAAGCACCTGATCGCACGCGTGCTGAAGAACAGCATGGACGATCTGCAGTTCCTGGATACGCGTTTGAAAGAAGAGGAAGCGACGAAGCCGAAGGAGCAACGCGCAGAGATGGGCCTCATCGATCGCCTGAAGTTCGTCCTGGAGAACCCCTTCGAGCGGATCACCTACGACGACGCGATCAACATCCTCCTTCGAAGCAAGCCGTTCCAGAAAGGCCAGTTCCAATTCCCCGTGGAATGGGGCATCGACCTTCAGAGCGAGCACGAGCGCTACCTGGTGGAAAAGCACTTCAAGAAGCCGGTTATCGTAACAGGCTACCCGGCCAAGATCAAGGCCTTCTACATGCGCACCAACGCGCCCGGCGATTTCGGCTACAGCGAAAAGGGCAAGACCGTGGCCGCGATGGACGTGCTCTTCCCCGGAATCGGCGAGATCATCGGTGGAAGTCAGCGTGAAGAGCGCCTCGAGGTCTTGGAAGCACGAATGAAGGATATGAACGTGCCTGCTGAAGAACTGTGGTGGTACCTGGATACGCGGAAGTTCGGAACGGTGCCGCACGCTGGTTTCGGCCTCGGTCTCGAGCGTTTCGTGCTCTTCGTTACCGGTATGGGGAACATCCGTGATGTGATCCCCTTCCCCCGTACGCCGAAGAGTGCGGAGTTCTGAGAACCTTGGGAGCCAACACCCGCGAACATTGGAGATCCTCTAGTGTTACTTGGCACGCGCTATCGCATCAACCAACCCATGAACAAGATCTACCACCTTGCCACTTGTGGCACCTGTCAGCGAATTCTCCAAGAGATACCGAAGCTCAAACGCTTCACCTTGCAGGATATCAAGACCGAACCCATCACACCCGCCCAGTTGGACGAGATGAAGAAGATGGCTGGTAGCTACGAGGCGCTCTTCAGCAAGATCGCACGCAAGTACCGCAGTGAGGGACTGAATGAAAAGGAGCTCACAGAAAAAGACTACCGGAAACTGATCCTCGAGGAATACACTTTCCTGAAACGACCGGTGATGGTGATCGGCAAAGAGATCTTCATTGGCAATGCGCCGAAGGTGGTGAAAGCGATGGTGGAAGCGGCAGGTTAGTTCCGATCCTGGTTGTTTGCAAGGCTGGAATGCGCTTGCCCCTGAAGTAATGCGGGTAACTTTGCGTTCAATACTACCTGTCTATCTGCAAGGTGATCAGCGCGTCGATCCGGTTGATCAGCTTATCGATGAGTTGGATGTGGCGGCGATCCATTCGTTCGAACTCGCGTTGCAATTCTTCCGCAGATTGTCGGCTTGAGCCCATTTGCTGGGATTCCAATTCCGTTCGCAGCAGGAGCATTCGTTCTCGTCGTTCACGGAGTCGTTTCAACTTGGCCGCATTCAAGCGAATAGGCGGTAGCGGCTCCGTGTCGATCGGAGCGCGCATGGCCTGGTGTACGAGACCGACCGCGTCGTACTGTAGTGCCTCAGGCAAGTTTTCAGAGTCCTGTTTGGAAGTATCCACAAGGGCAACACGACAGCCACGTGCGATCAGAAGCTCCAGAATTTCGCCTGCCCAAGGTCCCCGATCCTCTGCACAGAACACCGTTTCGGCGGGTTTGAGGTCATACTTCTTGATCCAGTGGCGAACCACTTTCAGCGATGCTCTTGGATCATTTGCAACCTCAACGCGATCGATCAATTGGGCGTTGCGGTCGATAAGCGCGAGTTCCAAAGATGATCGAGAACTTCTAACCCCTATCCAAAAGGTGACCAACGAATTTGCGTGCACCAGCTCTTTCGGGTTTTCCATAGCGGGGGCAAGGGTATTACCGCTGCGGAACCTCAGCGTTTGGTCCCGGTTAAGTTTCTGTCGTTATTAAGTGAACCCGGGGGGTGTTCTGTTTCTTCCATCTTGCGTGTATTGATCATGCAGACCGTAGAGTAACGGTTCCATTCCGTCGCGTGATCGCAGCAAAGCCATATGGGCAGGGCGATGCACGCTGTGTTGATCCAATGTGAACGACTCCGTGAACGCCGATCATCGAATGTGGCGGTGATCATCTCGCGTAGATGAATTTGCGGTGTCTGTTCATAGCGATCGGCCTTGAAAGGATGCCACAGAAGTAATGATCTCGTTCAGTTGGCAGGGAATGTTTGCAGCGCCTAAAAAAGGCGACCCAACAACCAAACAACCCTCAAACAAAGACCGATGAGAACCTTGAACAAACTGGCAATGACGGCCGCTGTGGCCGCCCTCGCCGTAACCTCCGCGAACGCTCAGAGCGTTGGCTCCGCTTGCGGATGTCCGGCCGTGAGTTCGCGCACACAGGTGCTCACTTCCACCTTGGTGGACGTGAACGGCAACCTGCTCAACGCGAACACGAGCCTCACCTGCAACAACCTGTACGTGCTCAATTCCCGCGTGTATGTAGCCAACGGACAAGACCTCTTCATAGAG
>JANNYL010000292.1:0-6172 GCA_031410075.1 Flavobacteriales bacterium | reverse complement strand
TGATGGTCCCCCCCAACCCGGAAAGCGGTATTGAACGGATGACCATCATAGTAGGAACGCCGCACGAAAAAACTCGGATGGTTCAACACCATTTCCCAATGCTTCAGTAGAAAACCATTCAGTTTGGCATGCTTCACCTTGCTCGTTCCGTTCGGGTAATGGATCAGAATATCACCATGCACGATGTTCGCGCTCGCATGCGCTCGCGCTCCATCCATTGCTCGTGAAACGGCGTCGGCCGGGTACCAATCATCCGCATTGATCATCCCCACCCATTCGCCCGAACACTCGGCTATGCCTTTGTTCATCGCATCGTAAATGCCTTTGTCCTTGGCGCTATGCCAGAAATCGATGCGATCATCATAGCGTCGCAGGATGTCGATCGTTCCATCGGTGCTGCCACCATCCATAATGATGTATTCGATCCGCGAATGCACTTGCGCCAATACACTTTGAATGGTGCGTTCCAATGTGGCGGCACCGTTGTAAACCACGGTAACAACGCTCACCAAGGGCACATCACCCGCAGCCGGTAGAATACCGTTGGTCCGTTTTCCGCCGTGAACGATGTTGGTCAGTTCAGCCATTCGCCATTCAGCGATTTTCGTTTACCCGTAACGGCTCCATGTTTTAGGCACATCGGTGCGAGGATCATAAAGAGCAACAGGAATCCGATGTAATAACCATAGCCGGTAATGTCGATCTGCCAGCAAAAAAGCAAGTAGCAGAATCCGGCGAAGAGCGGAGCCAATGCGGTGTTGTTCCGGTATTCCGCGCGGTATCGTTTGAAGCCGTGCCAATAAACAAGGTACATGAGCACCAGGCCGAAGATCCCTTGGTTCACGAAGATCTCCAAGAACGCGCTGTGCATGTGCAGGTTGTACGATTTTGGTTCGTTCCACAACTTGGCAACACCATCCAATAACCGCAGGTGGTGCTGGCCGTTGAATCCATTGCCGAAGAGGATCCCGCGCCGGTCACCAACGGCCCAATCGTACGCGGATTCCCAGATGTACGTGCGCCCATTGAACGTGGTGACGTCTTTCTTGTTAACGCGCGAAAGCATGGCCACGAAGAGCGGAAGCGAGAGTATTTCGTAGATGAGCAATCCGAAGGTCATCATGATCGGCATGGTGAAAAGGGAGATCGGGTAGATACCCTTGGCTGCTTTGATCCCTTTGGTGAGGAACAAGACCGTTATCACGAAGAAGATCATGAACGATAGTCGACTGTTCACACTCATTATTATCGCCATGTTCAACATGTACAGCGCGAGCGTGCCGATGAAGCGAATGGGTTTCCGTTGAAAGTCGCGGAAATAGAAGAGTAACATCAAATTGATGAACGAGAGCAAGTGGGCAGCTTCATAAATTCCCAACACGAACGGAAAACTCGCGCGGCCTTCGAAGCTGTGCAGCTTGTTGTGCAAGCCGGCAGCCATCCCCAAAATGTTGATAGCTTCCAGGATCAACAGGCCTTTTAGGATCATGGTCGACCAGTCGAAATCGTCGCGATCGCGATTATAGAGTTGCACGATCACCGCCGCGAAAAAGGGAATGGTGAACTGGACAGCCATGGCCATTGCGTTGATCGGTTTAAGCACCGGGCTGTGGTAGTGCAAGCCTACACCGAGCGAGATCGCATTGTACAATACTGCGGCGGCGCAGATGAGAAAAGTGCCATTTACCACGGGTGTGAAACCTCGGCGGTAAAGCACATCCAACAGGTAGAAAAGCACGATCAACAAAAAGGGCACAGTAGTGAACAGAAGCCCGCTCGACCAGGTGAAACTGGGCAAGAACATCATGTAGGAGCCCAGACCGTACACTGGGAAGCCCAGCACGAACAGGGTGTTCACCAGTTTGGCCTTGTTGATCACGGCAGGATCGATCTAGTGCAGGCCGAGCTTACGCTGCAAGTTGCCAAGGAAAGGCGTAACGGCCTTGTCCAGATCTTCGGGCAAGGCGCTTTTCACCAACATCTTGAACTTTCGAAGTCTGCTGGGTTCGATGTATTACTCGAAATACGCCAGGTCGCGGCGATTGTCCACTACTATGAACCGAGGATGCACGAGCGGGAAGCTCATTTCGCCAGCATCAACTTTATTGCGAGGATCGAGATCGCTTCCCGTATGTGTGCTCGCATCTCCGAAACCAATGTTGCGGATCAGGTTCACAGAAGGGATGATATTGACCATTCCGTGCATCCAGCGGCCATAGTCGAGCTGGAAATCCCACGAATGGATCTTCCCGTTCCAAGAGCTCTCAAGCAGTCCATAAGCCTCGGATCTTTCACCGTTGCTCAGGAAATGGCCATCCAGCAGTCCGCTGTCACGAAACGCTGGCCAATCCTTCATCGCAAGGTCGTACTGTTTCCAATTGCGTCGCCAAGAGGCCCAACCCCAATAAGCGCCATACCCGTGTGCACTGAAATAGTAACTGTCCGAATTGGTGTTCTCCCATTCCGTCATGAGATTGTTCCCCATGATCACCCAAATTCGCTGGTCGTCGCGGTAATGCGCAAGCAACTCCTGCGCGAAACGGAACCAAGTGGGCATGGGTAGGCAGTCATCCTCCATGATGATACCTTCTTCTTCATGCTCGAAGAACCAATCGATCGCAGCTGGTGGCCCGAAACGCACAGACTGGTTCTTCTCGCTGAAAAGCGTTTTGAACTCGCATGGCCAATCCACCAGTTCGACAAGTGATCGCACCCTTTCAACAGCTTCAGCCTCACCCTCCTTATCAGGCCTGGCGCCGTCGCAAGCGAAATAGAAACGCGGAGGTTTAGCCGCTCGAATGGCTTCGATAACGCGTTTGGATTCTTCGTAACGCTTGAAGCCGATAAAAAGCACAGCTGTTCCTAGCGCCGTGTTGTCGGTGTTGCTCATGGTCTATTCGCGGTTCCGAATGTATTCACTTGGTTGTTGCGGTAGTAGGGTGTGAAATGTTGAAGCATACTTAGCGCATGTTGAGCGACTGTGCGTGGTCGTGCGAACTCATCTACGAACCGGTACAAGAACAGTTGCATGCGGTTGCGGTAACGAATGCTCACGTCTTGGGCGATGTTGCCGAAGCGATCGTCCGGAAGAATTTCGATCAAACCGGCCGCATGCGCCGATGGCAAGAGCATGTTGCTACCATGAACGCCAACCACCACATGGCTTTTCGCGTACGCCTTGCACCACTCGATCTCTACTTCCGTATTCATGCGGGTGGTGCGAAGGTCTACGGCCAACTCGCCAAAACCACCTGAAGGTGCGAGGCCGACCACTGTAAAAGTCACTGACGGGATCTCGGCTTTGATCAGGCGCATGCAACGTGCGATCATTATGGATTGCCGACGAACGAACCATTGGCCAAGGCTTTTCTTCGATCCCAGTACACCTGATGCGCGGTAACAGAATTTACCGAACGGCGAGGCGAACCACAAGCGGTCGGTGCGCGCAACGAACGTGATGTGCGGTGATCGCGATGTGTATTCCGCTAATGGGAACGGTGACACACCGCTGAAGCGTTCAAAATCGATATCGGCGAAATCGGGATGTCCCCAAGCCCGGGCCAATTGAACTTCATCGTAACGTGGCAATTGACCTTGCACGAATCGATCGATACACGGATGCCACGCCCTGGCCTGCGAAAGTTTTTGATCCACCACCCACAATTCGGCAACGCCTTTTGGGGCTAACCATTCGAACATTTTCGGGATCAGCAACACCAAACCACGGTCTGGGTAGTGATCCAAATAATGTTGCGCGTTGTAGAGCTTCAACAAGACGTGTCCGTACAAATGATCCAGCAAATTCAGCACGATCACGTTCTTGTGTTCGGCGAAGACCTTGCGTTCGATCGGAAAGTCGAAGGAAGTAGGTGCTGTGTATTCGGGGTAGGTGATCCACGGTTCCGCGTTAGGGTGCAGAATGCGTTTCGTAAGGGGATCGAAGGCCAATTGCAGATCCACTTGAAAACCAACTGGCAGATCACGCATGAACGAGGTGCCGCAAGCAGCACAGCTATACTCTCCCAGCACTTGGATCCCGATGAAGACACAGTGGTTCGGTTTTGGATCCGGTGTGCCACAACTCGGACAATCGAACGAGTTGAAAAGAGCGGGCTTCAGCGGCACCACGTTGCGATCGGCAAGCACAGGACCGGGGCCATGGTCGGCATCAATGCGCCATTTGAAAGCGGGATCGAAAGTGGGCTTTGCGGACATGACTATTTCGCTTCGCGGAATTTCCAAAACGTTCCTATCGCGTGGAACATCCACCTGAAGTTCGGGCGTGTTTCTTTGAAGAAAAGGTCGAGAAGGAAATTACTGACAAAGAACGAAATGATCATGGCCCATATAGCACCTACCGACATGTATTGCGGAATGAGCAACCAATTGAGAAAGATGTTGCACGCTGCGCCAACAACCGATGTGATCAGCGCATAGCGGAACAAGCTTTCGTTGGTGATGAAACTCATTTTCGCAACGCCCATGTTGGTGAAGAAAAGACGAATGGCGAACAAGGCGAGCAAATGTCCAGCTGGTTGGTACGCCGGCCCGAAGATCAGCACGATGAAGGGCTCTGCGAGGATGTACAGTGGAATGGAGGTCGCCAAAAAAAGTGCGAACATCAATCGGTATTGGTTCACGATACGATCCACGTAGAGTTGATGGTTTTCAAATCTGGCACGTGTGATGGCCGGGGCCAACGAAGCCACTACGATGCTGGGAAGAAAGCCGAGCGATTCGATCATCTTCAGTGCAGCGGAGTATTGGCCCACTTCGGCGTTCGCACCTGTTTCGCCCAGCCGACCTCGAAGAAAGTCGCCGATCATTACTTGATCCACTTTCGCCTGCACGTACAAAGCGAGTCCATAGACCACTAAGGGCCAAGCTTGCATGAGCAATTCACGTGCGATGGCCCCATCGAATTTCCAAGCCCGCCAATGCGCACCGTTGTTCTGGTAGGCGATCAAGAAACCCACCGTTAGCGCGATCATTTCCACGATATAGGCCCACGCGAACCACACCAAGGGAGCACCAATAAAAACCAACACCAATTTGAAACCAGCGCTTATTAAGGCTTGGGCGATGTTCACCTGTGCGGTGATGCGGCCCTTCACTTGCGCATTGAAGAACGGTTCGATCACCGTGAAGGGCTTCAGGAATTCAGCAGCGGCGATAAGCGCGATCATCACTATCGTCAGCCGGTCCATGTGTTTTGCGAAGGCCAGCCCGATCACGATCACGAAAAGCAGGATCGAACCACCGAACTTGATCAGCGCGGCGGTACCGAGAAGGCGATCGCGTTTGCTGGGGTCGCGCACCAGGTCGCGGATCACTATATCATCGAGGCCCATGGAGGTAAGCGCGAAGAAGATCCCGACGAAAGCGCTCGCGTAGTTGAGCTGGCCGAAGAGGGCAGGACCCAGGTAGCGCGTTACGAAAATGCTGGTGACCAGAACGGCCACCAAGCGCACCACACGATCAACGAACAACCACGAGGTATTGCGGAAGTATTTCTGGAATCCTTCGGTACGGAACATGCGCCTTCCGGACTACGCGGTGTAGTATCCGTAACCGTCGCCACCGCCACCTTTTACATCGTTGAGGAGCATATCAACGCGGACCATTTTTCCGCTCTTGTGCAATTCGTTCACGCCCCTCAACATGCCCCTGCGTGTGTATCCTTGGCGCACTACGTAGAGGGTAACATCCACATGACCTACGATGATCTTGAACTCGCTCACAAGGCCCATGGGCGAAGCATCAACGATGATCTGATCGTAGCGACCACGGATAGTTGCGAATAGCTCGGCCATTCGCGGTGATTCCACCAGTTCCAATGGATTTGGTGGGATAGGACCTGCAGTGATCACATCCAAGCCTTGAACCCCACTGCGGCGGATGGCTTGGTCGATGGAACACTCACCGATCAACAAAGTGCTCAGGCCAGCACCATCCGGCAATTCAAGGTAATCCTGCACGCGAGGGCGTCGCATATCCGCGTCGATCAACAAGGTTCGTTTTCCACTGATCGCCATGATCGTGGCGAGGTTGATGGCGCAGAACGTCTTGCCTTCGCCGCTGGTACTGCTGGTCATACCTACCACTTGGCGAGCTTCATCCGCGTTCAGGTATTGCAAATTGATGCGCGCTGTTCGGAAACTCTCGGCCAACA